>NZ_JBGVBR010000144.1:0-11009 GCF_045225735.1 Succinimonas sp.
AAGAGAGGCGGACAGAAATCACCCAGCTTGGGAAACAGTCTTCTGGGAAAGTTGTCATCTGCGAAAGTGAGGATTCTGATCCCCATGCCATTTAACGCTTCCAAAGAGGAAGTCAGGGCTTCGCTTCTTTGCAGAAGCTTATCAGTGCGTTCATCATGGCTTAAGGTAATCCCCTGAACCGAGTTGCCGTACTGATGATAAAGCTTCCAGAATTCAGATCTTGAGAGAGGGGAACAATCGTCGCCGAAGCTCCCGCACAAAGTGATGATGTAATCTGAATCCATATCTTATCCCATGTTTCGTCATATCCCTTGTTTCGCCCCGTGTTTTGACTGTTATCTCCGGACTGAAAGCCCGAGCGGAAATGATATACCTTATTCAGTGCCTGCCATGAAGGTAAGCACCAGATGCCACCGACCGCTGGCTGTCACCGCAATCAACTCTGCGTAACCCGCAAATCTGGAATTCCTCAGGGCAAGGAGATGTTTGGCCATGAGCATCATACATATTTTGAATCGTGCTTTGAAGAAAAGCTGTTTGAGCAATCTCAATTTGCCAGTGTTTAAGCTGAAGCGCTCGGGCAATCCTATGCGTAACCGGCGGGAGGCATTCTGATGGACGTGTTGTCTTAACAAGTGCCGGAAGGAATGTTATCAGGCAAAAGACGGATTCTTCATGCCGTCCGGGAACAGGTGCAGACATCAAAAGAAGCTCTGACCGATTATCGTAACCGAGCTCACATAGAAAGCTATTCAGCGACGCAAAGCCTTATCTTAAAATGCTTCCTATGGCAAAATTGAATAAAGAAAGAGACCGTGAACCAGAAGACGCCGCGAATCGAGAGACCATAAATGGCCAGATCCTTCACGACATTAGCGCAACCGTATGATAGTACCGAGTCTCAATAAAGAGTTTTGGGAGAGTATGAACGGCATTCCCATGAACCGAATTCCGAAAACACTTCGAGCAAAAATGAGCAAGATACTATGGCCAGATCAGATTTACTATGCCAGCTGATAGAAGCAGGTTTGCAAAATGATCGGGCCGGTTTTATTAAGGCTGTCAAAGCCATTTCCGCCGATGAAAGATCTCAGAATCATGAGATGCTGGCAGAAAAGCTGGAAAAGTGTCTTAAAGATAATGACAAAGACAGCCACTCCCCGGCATCTGTGAAGCACTCTTTCAGTGTTTCAGATGCCCCGCCGTCAGGGAATAGCTCCCGGCCGTTTTTTCAGGAAACGGTTCCCAGAATCTCTCTGAATCAGCTTATGCTGCCTGACAGAGTTTTGGAACTGAGCAGGCAGATTATTGATGAGCAGCAAAAGGCGGGTCGCCTCAGATCCTATGGAATAGAACCCAGAAGCAGAGTGCTTCTCAGTGGCCCTCCCGGAAACGGAAAGACTTCACTCGCTGAAGCGTTTGCTGAGGCTTTGATGCTGCCACTGGTTACTGTCAGGTATGATGCCCTCATCGGTTCTTATTCTGGAGAAACTTCCTCCCGCCTGACAAAGCTGTTTGAGTACGCCAGTTCAAAGCAATGTGTCCTCTTTTTTGATGAATTTGACGTTATTGGCAATGAAAGAGGCGGCAAGAAAAGAGGCGAAGAACATGAAACCAGTGAGATCCCGAGGGTGGTATGCTCCCTTCTTCTTGATATTGATACCTTGCCGAGCCATGTCCTTGTCATTGCGGCAACCAATAACAATGTCCTGCCGGATCATGCGGTGTGGCGCCGTTTTCAGGTGAAAATGGAATTGCCCCGGCCGGATACGGAGGAACTTGAAAACTGGTTTTCCTCATTTGAAAAGAGAATGCATTTTTCCTTTAAGGTTTCTGCCGCTGTTCTTGCGGAAAAGTTTTTCGGCAGGAGCTATGCGGAAGCGGAAGAGTTTGCCATGTCGGTGTTTCGCCAGAGCCTGTTAAAAGAGGGGGAAGCAGATAACAGAGTAATTACCCTCAGGCAGCTATGGCTTTACGGCTGTGACGATACCGAGAATGGGCGCAATAATGAGCTTGATGAGGGAGGCCGTTCCTCATGAGTTCTGAAAGATCGTGGCGCTTTTTGCGGAGAGTAGGAAGAAAGGAAGATAATCCTCCGCAGGGCCGTTTAGGCATGCTCAGTTTTCCTTCGGGGTTTTGTTATTCCGGGCTTTGGTTCCTCCGGACTATTCTCCCTCTTGCCGTTTTATTGCTGACTCAAGGCTGCGGTTCCGATGCTGAAGAACTCTGTCATGGCGCCGAAACAGAGCACGCTCTTAAATACAGCTTCAGTTACGAACTTCTTTCCCGGCAGGATCTTCCGCAGGCGGAGTTTGGGGATTTTCGTCTCATGGGGGAGTCCGCTTCTCTGGTAACCTGCGAGGCAAGGCTCAGGACAACCGGAGATGCTTCGGGACTTCTGGAAATGCTGCGGGTAAGGTTCGGCAAGGTGAAGCTCCGCAAATATGCCGGGCTCATTTCCGGTGCCCAGAACCAAAAAGAGACGACAGCAAGGACTCCCGGAGCGGATCGCCATACCTTAAATGAAATTGCTTATCTTAGACGCATAACGGATCTGATTCAGAAGAACAATTTTCAGGGACGAACCTTTCAGGCGGAAATCCCCGTGGTGTTCAAGGTCAGCCGCGCTACCGGAAAGCCGGTGAATATTGATTTCGGGTCTGACCTCTATCAGGAGGTGTATCATCAGCTGACTATGCCGGAATCCCGGTGAAGCTTCAGTTTTCTCTTCCCTGCTTTTCCTTTGCTTCCATGTTATTTTTCCTGCTGTCCAGCGGGTGTTCCCGGTTTTGTTGCCCGGATACTGCTTTTTCGCTGCTGCTTCAGATGGCGGACAGCAGCATTTTGATGCTGGTGAATATCACCGTAACCCCGAAAAGTATTTTGATGACATGAGGCGGCAGGAGGCGGTTAATTTTGGCGCCCAGAGGAGCCGTGATAATGGCGAAGGGTGCCACGCAAAGCACTGCGGGGAAGCAAATATGCCCGAAGGTCAGCTGAGGAGCGTTATTTAAGCTGGTATAGACATTTTCCGGCATTTTCATGACGTCTATGATGTCCATGGCCAAGGTTATCAGGGTGCCGGGGAGACAGACGATAAGGCCGATAATGGAGGCGGTGCCTACGACTTTTTTGGTGTCCAGTCCCTGAAACAGGGAAAGCGGGGGAACAGTGAGGGTGCCGCCGCCGATGCCCAGCATAACCGAGAGTCCGGAGATACAGAAGGCCATGAGAGCCTGAAGACCATTCCCGGGAAGGCTTTTGAAGATGCCCCGGGCCTTGGAGAAGAATATGAGATTGCAGGCAGCCAGGAGCAGAATGCCGCTAAACAGCAGGGAGAGCCAGGCCCCGCCGAAAAAATGAGAGAAGATCTTTCCGCCCGCCACACCGGCACAGAGCCAGGGCAGCCACCTTTTCAGAAGATCCCAAAGATAGTTGTCATGCCTGACATGAGCAATGCAGCTGGACATGGTGGTGGGGATCATGGTCATCAGGGACGTGCTGGTGGCCAGTACAATGGCCTCGTTTTGGGACATGGCGAAGTAGTCGCTGAAAATAAAGTAGTACACCGGAACAAAGATAATGCCGCCGCCGAGTCCGAGAAGACCTGCCACAAAGCCGGCTGCAATGCCGGAAACGCAGAGAATGGCCATGACGGGGAGCAGAGAAGAGAAAGAATCCATAGCTGTAAACTTATTTTCGGGCTGGAATAAAACAAAACAGCCGGCAATGCCAGCCTGCCTATTGTATAGCAATTAGCCGGAATTTCAGGAACTATTGTGTGTCAGGAGGATGTGCGCTGCCTGTCCCCGGAGTTCATTTTTTCCGGCACGGAACCGAAAACCAGAGGCACTTGCCGGTTTTTCAGCGATTTTGCAGCAGGATCGTCCCGAAAACCGCCAAAAATGGCTAAAAATTAAGCAATTGTGAAAAATGTCAAAAAAATTGTTGACGGCCCGGAGCTTAACCTGTATCATTCACCCCCGTTAAGCGATGATTTAACGGTGATTAGCGCAGTCCGGCTAGCGCATCTGTTTTGGGTACAGAGGGTCGTAGGTTCGAATCCTGCATCACCGACCATCCTTAAAGGGCACCCTTAGCTCAGGTGGATAGAGCAACCGCCTTCTAAGCGGTCGGTCAAAGGTTCGAGTCCTTTAGGGTGCGCCATTAAGCAAACCGTGTTAATCTAAGCTTACTCTTCAGTGGTGGCTATAGCTCAGTTGGTAGAGCCCTGGATTGTGATTCCAGTTGTCGTGGGTTCGATTCCCCCTAGCCACCCCAGTCCTGCGGGAATGGCGGAATTGGTAGACGCACCAGATTTAGGTTCTGGCGCCCTAGGCGTAAGAGTTCAAGTCTCTTTTCCCGTACCACTCCGATTTTTGGTTATTCCCTCTCTCCTCTGATTTTCATCTCCTTGTGTCATCTTTAATTCTGTCGTTTTTATCTTTATTCTTCAGCTGTCATCGCTGATAAACTGTTTCCTTTTTGAAGTGCTTTCTGACTGTTTGGGAAGTTAGTCCGACACCCCCGGGAATTTAGTCTGACATCCTGGGAATTCACTTTGACATCTTGGGAGGTGGTCTGACAAATCAGTGGAAATCAGGGAATCTCTCAGTATTCTGGCAGCAGCTCTGGTGGCGGGGAGTCCACCCCATCCACCCACAGGCCAAAGTGCGAATTAAAATAAACACTCCCCTTCGTGGCTGCGTTTCGCCCATGCCGGAGGCGTATACGTTAAACTAGTATCTTCAGTAACTCGGCAAGAACTTGCAGGACCTGCGTTTCGCCCATGCCGGAGGCGTATACGTTAAACTGCTGTTACATCCCCTTTATTCACGCCTTGAGAGGCTGTCATACGCTTCAGCTTTTGCCATACGAGGCAGTTTTTGGGGTAAAGGGGCGGAGCCCCTTTAATCACTAAACAGGAAGCGCCGCAGGCGTCTTCCCATTTTAATTATTATGCCTCGGAACTTTAACCTCTGTCCCGGCCGGTATTGATTGCGCAGGATGGCTTAATGGCTGTGTTTGGGCCTCAGCGGCCCGCCGGGGGAGGCGGTTATCATTTTGATTTTTAAAATTATACTTTCCCGGACTTCACAGCCGCTGTAAGGCCTTTCAGATGATTGCTTCAGAATATCTCAGTACTTGTTTTCCTCGTCCAGCTTTCGCCAGTCAATGATAAAGCCCGGTTCTGACTTTATGATGTGAATTTCCTTTTTGATAATGCCGTCAATGGTCTTCTGCCGGGCATCTCCCTCAAAGCTGTTTACCGTGGAGGTTTTGGGCTTGATGATCACCCAGGAGTTGCTGCCGGTGGCTTTTTTGATTTCCTGGGCGCCGGAAAGGGCGGTAAGCAGCACCTCCAGAATTTTTTCCGAGGAGAGCCGGTAGGGATCGTTCAGGAGGAGGGGATAATTGATGATGCCGGCAGTAACGGAGAATTCCATGCGGATTTCATCCAAGACCTCCTCCAGCAAACTGAAAAAGGTATTCATGGTTTCGTTGATCAGCTTTTCGGAATCAATTTTCTCAACGGTGATGAATTCCGTATCCGATACCTGAAAAAATCTGTCCTGCGGAAACCGGAGCTTGAGCGCCTGAAAGAATATCTGCATTATCTGGGAGGCGTATTTGCTGCCGCGGCTTACAGAGAGTCCGGCAAAGCCCGGAACTGAGAAGCAGATAATGAGCTTTTCCTCGGGCACCAGCGGCCGCGCATTTCTTTTCTCGGAGTTTTGCTGCGGGATGTATTCCATGCGGAGCTCGGTGATGTAGGAGAGGAAAGCCCGTTTGTCCGGGGCCGCGCTGCCGGTATCCTGATGGAGAGCCAGTCTCGCGATTTTCTTTTTCAGATTGCGGTAGCGGTTATGGACAACGATAAGCACCAGACATAAGAGCAGGAATATCAGGAATGAGGTGGCCGCCGGATAAAAGAGGGAGCTTTCGCTCAGATAGGAAAACAGTTCTCCCTTATTGCGGCTCCATGACTCATGGAAGTCACTTTCGGGATCCTGAGACTGCTTTTTGCAGGTTAAGGGAATATCCCCGGAGGACTCCTCGGTGATAATGACCCGGCTCAGCAGGTTATAGGCCTCCCGGTAGTTGCGGTGTCCGGCTTCAATGGCGGCGACCTTTTGGTAGTAGAGGTTTTTCTGGGAGGGCGTCATGGAAGGCACGCGGTTTTTCAGTCTTTTGCTCAGATTCTGCGCTGCTTCGCCGTTATGACCTCTGATATAGATATCAAGAAGTCCGAGCTCGCAGTCATCAAGCTCCTTAAGGACATCAGCCGAGCTGTTAAGAGTCCGGAAATGGCTGCACCCCTTTTCCGTATAGATTCTGGCATCTCCGAAGCGTTCGTTCCGGGCGTAGATGGCCCCCAGCTTCATGTAGGTCATGGCGGCATCGTATTTATCAGCATTCGGGGACTGGGCCAGTCCCTCGGCCCGCCGGAGCACCATAAACGCGGTATCGGGATTCCCCTGCCGGAGACAGTCATCGCTGAATTCTATCAGGGCCTTAAGATAGTTGTCGGCCTGAGAAGGGATGCTTCCCATGGCGTGCAGGTAGATCTCCGCATAATACATGGTTTTTTTGTAGTCGTGAGCCTCCCGGAAAGCCGCTGCGGCTTTCCGGGCTATGAGCGCCCGGGCATAGGTGTAAAGCGGGGAGTCCAGAGTTGCCGCCGCGGCCTCGATAAAGGAAAGAGCCTTATTTGTTTCTCCCGCATAATCGTAGAGATAGAAGGCCTCCAGCTGGGCAGCGGCCCTGATATGAGGCGGGGTTTCAGCAGGGGCGGTTCTTTGCAGGAGAGCCTTGACGGCCTTTTCCGCCTCCAGAATGCTGTCCTCCTGAAGCATTAGAGCGAGATTCAGCATGCTGAAGGTCAGATCCTGATCCGCATTATGCTTGTAGTAATCGGACAGGGCAGCGTATTCCGGGGACGCCCGGATCTCTTTCCGGGTTTCCGGGTGTCTGCTCATGCGGTATCTCAGCGTGTTGTAGAAATAATAGTTCCAGAGCTGCCGGTTACTGGTGTCCTTGATATGAGACCTGAGCATTTCGGCGGCGGCCAGGTCTTTGCTGTCCGAATTATGGGAGGGATCCTGCGCGATATGGCAGGAATAGCCCACATTCATGCTGAGAATCCAGAGATCGGAATAAACATGCTGGAGGTCGGGCTCCACTTCGCTGCTGGGATTCCGAAAAATATCCTTGCCGCTTAATTCGTTCATGTAACGGTTGACGTTTCGGGAACACTTGTAGGGATTGGTGAACTCCTGCATGGCGCTGATGCGCACCTGCTCCGGGATCTCCTCGGCGGTGTTGAGAGGATAGGCCGGGATCAGCAAGGTAAGAAGGAAACTGTCAAGAAGCATGGTAATTCCTTAAAACAGCAGTCTCTGAAGGTTTCAGGCGTTGGCCGGGGGAGATCGAGCGGGCTACCGGCACGGGCCCGATCTCTGTTACTGCCTTTCCAGTCTGATGCTTTCCGGAGGAATGTTCCGGGAGCATCTTCTGGGGTTTATGTCGATGCCTCCTCTCCGGGTGTAGCAGGCCCGGACATCCAGAAATTCCAGCTCGGCATGGTTTTCCAGATCCGTAAAAATACGTTCCGCGCAGTGCTCGTGAAATTCCCGGTGATTTCTGTAGGAGACGATGTAGCGGAGCAGCCCCTCATGATCCAGTTTTTTTCCGGTATAGGCAATGATAACCGTGCCCCAGTCCGGCTGTCCGGTAACCAGACAGTTGGAACGCAAAAGGTGCGAAACCAAGGTTTCCGTAACGGTTTCCCCGTCCGGGTTCTGCCGGATGAGATCCGGATTAACCTCCCAAGAGGTCAGGGGCTCCGGATCCTCTCCCCGGGCGGAGATTTCATCCTCCAGAACAGTACCCTCCGGGAACTTTACTGTCATTTCAGAAACAGGCACAGAGGATATTGGGTACAGGCGGACAATCACCTCCTTTCCCAGGGCCCGGGAGAGATCCCTTTTGATGGTTTCCTGAAAAACTCCCCGATCCCGGAGCACGGTCATATTGAAGCTGTTGAGATAGAGCTTCAGGGATTTGGATTCGACAAGGCACGGAGAGTCCCAGGGAATAATGAGTTCGCCGGTGCATACCCGAGGGAGTCCTGAGGGTTCCAGATATGAGAGCTCAAATAAATGCCAGAGATCATAGCCGTGGAAAGGCACCCGGATCTCGAGAGTGTTCCGGTTCAGGGAGCGGGGAATGGGGCAGAGCAGGGCGGGATTGTAGGGAAAGCCCCCGGGAGAACCGGGATCCAGACACTGATAGCGTCTGGCGCCGTCCCGGAGAGCTGGCGCAAAGCTGTTATCGGCGCGAACCTTCCGGCCCAGCAGCATATTGTCAGGAAGATGCGGAGGCAAACTCATAAAATGCTCCTTAAAAATTTTGCGCGGGCGGCGGATTACGGCGTCCTGCGGTACAGACAGGGTCTCCCGTTATTCTAGCAGGATTTTTTCCGGAAAAAACTGTCCGGGGCGGCAGCAGCTGAAATTATCCGGATGAGACTTATGGTAACCGCTATGCGAGAAAAGAAGACTCTGTCTCCTGCGGAATATGTGGCAAATGGCAGGGCACAACATAGAAAGCTCTCTTCTGCTTTGCTTTATTTTCCCGTAAGCGGCTGTTTGCGTAACGGAATCGTCATCAGAAGAAAAATGTCCCGAATGCTGATAGCCTGGCATCTGGTAATGCTTCTTCGTCATATTTGCTATCAATCTTCATGTGCCGCTAATTCAGGACATCGCTTTTCTGTCATCGTTACTCAGAATTACAGTTTTTCGCGCTGAGAGCGAGCTAGGAGCGTAACTAACCTAAAACTTTCAGCTGCTTGCTGCTGGTGTATCGGGTGAGCGGATTAAGTTAAAGTTTCTTTACAGCCTTCCGGGAAGTTCGGAGGCTTTCTCGTACCGCCATTCCTGATAATTAAGATCCGGAGTGCCTCGTCTCGTGCTGTATCCCGTCCATAATGCATTTTTATAAAAGCGTATTTTGTAATGCTTTGCAAGATGTTGACATGCAAAACAATACCTGTTGTTAAGAAAATATGTATTTTGGAGTTGATTTTGCAGTTTTAGTACGTCTGTTCTGAACAGGTCTAGAAAATCTGCCGCCTCCGTTCGGTATAGGAATAGTTACTATCACGGATATATCGATACTGAAAAAAGTATTGAATTTGGCGATTTTTCTCTTTACAAAAGCGTAAGCTCCCATATAATAGGCTTCGGTTTTAACAGCACAAGAGGTGATAGTGTGAATAAAACAGTAAAAAATGCGGCTAGAAAGCCGAAAAAGCAGGCTAATCCTAAAAAGTCAGGCGACTTTGTAATCAAATCGAGACACGAAGAGTATAAAATGTACGCAAAAGTAAAATTTTACGATACTGTTTTTAAACTTTTTTTCAAGGTCGACGAGAATGTAAGAAAGCTTTATGAATCACTGACCAACAGGGAGACCAGGATTGAAGACATTGAAAGGATTACTCTTGAGGAAGGAGAATCATTTGATTCGCAGCTATGCAATGATCTGGGTTTTCTGGTCAAAAATGCTCAGGGCAAGGCTGAGTTTGTGATTCTGACCGAAGCTCAAAGCACCTGGAACGAGGAGATGCCGTATCGTTTTCTGGAATATGCCATGGCGACATTCCACAAGTATGTCAGCATGCGCCGCCACGACAAATTCAAGGATCATTTTCGTCTGCCCCGTCCGCGCTTCTACCTTATTTACACAGGAGGCGAAGCCCCGGCGGAGAAACTAAGATTTTCAGAGACGTACGAGACGGAGGAGACTGACTGCGATGATCTTGATTTTGGGATCAAGGTCATGAGCTCAGAAGGTTCTGATACCGTGCCGGGGCAATACATCGGCGTCTGTAAGCTTGCCGCAGATCTCAGACGAAATCAAAGGGATCATGTACAATTTGTAAATGAGCTTCGGGAAGAGTGCGAGAAGAAACGATACGGACTGTTCGTGAAATTTATTGATGACCATAAAGCAGAAATGGAGTGTGAAATGGAACAGGTATTTAAATCTGAGCAAGAATTCAGCGATTATATGGATGAGAGAGACAAGGAGAAAGAGAAGGAGGTGATTAAAAATATCACCCCGGAAATTAGAAAGCAGGCGATAATCGAGATGATAATCGAGCTTTATGATAAGAAGCAAATCAGTTTAGAGAACGCAGCAAGCAATCTCAACATGACTGTTCCGGAATTTGAAGAACTGCTGAAACAGCAGAGAAAGTCAGCCTGATCGTTGTTTTCATGGTTTTTCAGTAACCGTTATCGGGATTAGTTCCTAAAAGTTCGGGGGAGTTAGTTCCCCCGAATTCTCGCGTTTCTCTTCAATCACTGGTCAAATCACCAAAGCTAGGATGCGTTTGTGATACGGACTGTTCGTGAAATTTATTGATGACCATAAAGCAGATGACCATAAAGCAGAAATGGAGTGTGAAATGGAACAGGTATTTAAATCTGAGCAAGAATACAGCGATTATTGGATGAGAAAGAGAATAAATTGACTGAAACAATCAGAAATCAAACGAGAGTGCAAACGGTATTTGAGCTTTATAGTAAGAAGCAAAGCAGTTTAGAGAATGCAGCAAGCAATCTCAACATGACTGTTCCGCAATTTGAAGAATTGCTGAAACAGAAGAGAAAGTCGGCCTGATTGTTGTTTTCATGGTTTTTCGGTAACCGTCATCGGGATTAGTTCCTTAAAGTTCGGGGGGAGTTAGTTCCCCCGAATTCTCGTGTTTCTCTTCAATCACTGGTCAAATCACCAAAGCTAGGATGCGTTTGTGATACGGACTTTTTGTGAAGTTTATTGATGATCATAAAGCAGAAATGGAGGGTGAAATGGAACAGGTATTTATGTCTGAGCAAGAATACAGCGATTATATGGATGAGAAAGAGAAGGCGGTGATTAAAAATGCCACCCCGGAAATCGAAATGAACATGATTATCAAGCTTTATAATAAGAAGCAA
>NZ_JBGVBR010000145.1:0-17531 GCF_045225735.1 Succinimonas sp.
AACATTATGAGTATATGGTAGCAGTTTATTCAGCAAAGTCAACAAATTGATTTAGTATTTTACAACAGTTCTATTTAGAAAAGTACACCTAGCCGGGGATTAGCGCCGTTCCCAGGATCCCAGATACGAAAAAGGCCGGAGTCCTGAGACTTCAGCCTTTTCTGAATCGCATTGTCATAACCGGATTTCAGGAGCCCTGGAAGTCATGGCGTCATGCTATGCTGCCCCGCGCGCTGCCTGCCCCCGGCTGGCTGTTACAGCCTGAGAGATCTCTCTCCCCGGGAGATGCCGCAGACCCCGGATCTGACCACCTCAACGATCTCGGTAACCTTGGTTACGGTCTCCAGGAAGGTGTCCAGCTCCTCGCTGGAGCCGATGATCTCCACTGTGTAAATGGTAGGAGTAAGATCCACAATCTGCCCGTGGAAAATATCCGAAATGGTCTTAACCTCATCACGGATATCCCGGGTAACCGCCTGAATCTTCACCAGCATGATTTCGCGCTCCACATGGTTGGAATCACAGAGATCGGTAACCTTGAGCACATTAATCAGCTTATGAAGCTGCTTGGTGATCTGTTCAACCTCTCCGTCATCGCAAAAGGTGGTGATAGTCATTCTGGAAAGAGTCGCATCCTCAGTGGGCGCTACCGTAAGAGACTCAATGTTGAATCCTCTCTGAGAAAACAGCCCCACTACCCGGCTGAGAGCCCCGGTTTCATTTTCCAGGAGCACTGAAATTAAATGACGCATTACACACGCTCCTCTTCATCTCTGTTGATACGCATATCGCCCATGCTGCCTCCGCCGATCTGCATCGGATAGACACGGGAGTCCGGATCCACCTGAACATCGATAACCACGGTCTTGTCCTTGATATCCAGGGCCTTCTTCAGGGCCGCATTCAGCTCGTCAGGATTGCCTGCTCTGATGCCCACCTGACCGTAGCACTCCGCCAGCTTCACAAAGTCCGGAGCGGCATCCATGAAGGTTTCAGTCTGCCGGCCGTTGTAGAACATCATCTGCCACTGCTTAACCATGCCCAGGGAAACATTGTTGAGAATCACAATCTTTACCGCAATACCGTACTGGAGACAGGTGGCCAGCTCCTGGAGGTTCATCTGGAAGGAGCCGTCGCCGGTGATGCAGATAACCTCGGATTCCGGACTGGCGATCTTGGCGCCCACGGCTGCAGGGAAGCCGTAGCCCATGGTGCCCAGTCCGCCGGAGGACAGGAACTTCCGGGGGGTGTCAAACTTGTAGTAAAGGGCCGTAAACATCTGATGCTGCCCCACGTCGGTAACCACAATGGCCTTGCCGTCGGTGATCCGGTAGATATCCTCCACCACTCTGCCCGGATGGAGCAGTCCCGGAGTGCCGTCTCCCGCGCAGGTGACCGGATGCCGGGTCTTCATGGCTTCGATCTCAGTCCACCAGGGATCCAGACGGGCATTGTCCATGGAGAGGTTCATTTCCTTAATGACATCGTTCATCTGATCCAGCACCGTGCCGATATCGGCCACAATGGGAATGTCCACCTTAATGCGCTTGGCAATGGAGGAGGGATCGATGTCCACGTGAACGATGCGGGCCTTGGGACAGTACTTGTCAACATTGTTGGTGGATCTGTCCGAGAAGCGCGCTCCCAGAGCAATAATGAGATCGCTCTCGTGCATGGCGGTATTGGCAGCGTAGGTGCCATGCATGCCCACCATGCCCAGGAACTGGGGATCAGTGCCCGGATACGCGCCCAGTCCCATCAGAGTGGAGGTTACCGGAATATGGTATCTCCGGGCGAATTCGGTGACCTTGGCGCAGGCTCCCTCGGAGGCAATAACGCCGCCGCCGATGTGAATAACCGGCTTTTTGGCCTCGGCCAGCAGGCTGAGGGATCTCCGGATCTGCCCCTTGTGTCCGAATCTGGTGGGATTATAGGAGCGCATGGTGATTTCGCTTAAAGGCTTGGGCTCGTACGGGAACTTGTTTTTCGGGTTCTGGCAGTCCTTGGGAATATCAACCACTACCGGCCCCGGACGGCCGGTGGAGGCAATATGGAAAGCCTTTCTGATAAACACCGGAATATCCTCGGCCTTCTTGCAGATATAGCTGTGCTTGACGATAGGCCGGGAAATTCCCACCATGTCCACCTCCTGGAATGCGTCCTGACCGATAAGGAAGGTGGCTACCTGGCCGGTGATAATAACCATGGGCACCGAATCCATATAGGCCGTGGCAATGCCGGTAATGGTATTGGTGGCTCCCGGTCCCGAGGTAACGAGGCAGCAGCCTACCCTGCCGGTGGTACGGGCATAGCCGTCGGCGGCATGGGCCGCTGACTGCTCGTGTCTTACCAGAACGTGATGAATCTTCTTTGAATCTTTTAAGGCGTCATAAATGTCGAGAACGGCTCCGCCGGGATAGCCAAAAAGCCTGTCAACCCCCAGATCCTCCAGGGTGCGCACAACCATCTCTGCACCTGATAACATTTCCATAAGGAAAGCCTCCGCTGGCTTCTGAAAAATACAAACAAGTAAAGGAGCCTGCCGAAAAGCAGGTTCGTCCGGTAAGATCTCCCCCGCTTTTCCGGGATATCGAATAAATCCCCTGCAGACTCCCGGAAAAAGCGTGCCCGCAAAAAGCGCCTTTCATAAGTCAAATCGAACTTAAGAAATCCGCCTTTCTGCCTCCGTGTGTTAGAGACAGGCCGCTCTTCCAGGCTTCACGAAAAGCCATGACCGGGATTATAGCACCAAAGAAGGGGAACGAAAGAATCACAGAGCAAAAACGCGACAGAACCGGCATCTCCGGCCCGAGATCCCTGAAAATATCTCTGCCGCAAAACAAAAAGCCCGTCCGAAAAAACTTCCGAACGGGCCGAAGCAAAACCATCTCGCTTTGCCTTCTCTCTACGCTTTAGTCTCTTTGCTTTAGCTTTTTGCCGCCCCGCTACAGGATCTCGTTCAAAACCTGCAGGGGATGCCGTACCGCGGCATGCTCCATCCTCTTAACCTGCTCCCGGCAGGAAAAGCCGGTAACGAGACAGCGGTTCACAGGATACTTCTGGAAGACCGGGGCCCAGTTCTGCCGGTAAATGGCCTGAGATCTGGCCTCGTTGGCCGCGGTATGTCCGTAAAGGCCGGCCATGCCGCAGCAGCCCACCGGCACCGGGATAAGCTTCAGGGAAACCTGCCGGAAGATCTTCACCCAGTCGTCATGAGTCCCCGGCTTCAGGGATTTCTGGGTGCAGTGAGCCAGAAGATAGTACGGGTTTTCATCCTTGACCCGGGGAGTCAGAAGACTGAGATTGTCAAGGAGCCATTCCTGGGTAAGCCGGATCACAAAATCCCCCCGGGCCGCGCCCAGAGTCTTCCGGTATTCATCCCGGTAGCAGAGCACAATGGCGGGATCCACCCCCACCATGGGAATGCCCAGGCGGAACACCCGGTTGTAGAAATCGGAGGTTTTGGCTGCAGTCACGGCAAACTCCCGGAGATAGCCCCGGATATGGAGGGCCTTGCCGTTGGGCTTTAAGGGGAGCAGCACCGGAATCTTCCCGGTCTTGGCTACCAGAGACACCAGATCATGAACCACCGGGGCATCATAAACCGTGGTGAAGGTATCCTGAACAATAAGAACCCGTTTGGCCCGTTCCGCGGGAGAGAGCTTTTCCAGAGCATTAAGATCAAAACGCTCCATGGTCTGTCCCCGGAGAAGATCCTTAAGAACCGGACTGCTTAACACCGGCACATCCACAAAGCCCAGAATCTTCTTCACCATGAATTTCGCCGGAGAAAGGGAATTCACCTTGTTAAACAGGGCCGGAAGCCGGGCCATCAGGGGAGCGCTCTCCTCAAAATGCTTCACCAGAAGATCCCCCGCCGGCCTGAGATAACGGGAATAATAGAGGTTGAAGAAACGGGCCCGGAAATCCGGCACGTCCACCTTAATGGGACACTGGGAGGCGCAAGCCTTGCAGGCCAGACAGACGTTCATGGCCTCCAGCACCTCATCGCTGAAGTCATAGCCCCTTTTGGTTACGGTATGCCAGGTTTTGCGGGCCAGATCCCCCAGAGTAACCCCCCGGGCTTCCGTAAGCTTTTCCTCCAGAAGAGGATTGGCCCCCGCCTCCTCCAGCTCCCGGAGCCACTCTCTCATAAGACCGGCCCGGCCCTTGGGAGACTGGATGCGATCCCCCATGAACTTGTAGGTGGGGCACATGGGAGACGTGGTATCGTAGGAGAAGCATGCGCCGTTGCCGTTGCAGCTCACCACCCGGTTGTAGCTTTGCCTTACTCCTGAAGGAATCTGGCGGTCGTAAAATCCTCTCTTCACGGCATCCACGGACACCAGGCTGGCGGAATCATTGCCGTAAGGAGCGCAGATCTTCCCCGGGTTGATGCGGTTATCGGGATCAAAAACCCCCTTGACCCGGCGGAGCTCATCAAAAAGTCCCCCGTAGTATTTCGGGCCGTACTCGCTGCGATAGCCCCGGCCGTGCTCGCCCCACATAATGCCGCCGTATTTGGCGGTAAGCTCCGCCACCTTGTCGGAAATGGTTCTGAGCATCACCTCCTGTTCCGGATCGCAGAGATCCAGCGCCGGACGCACATGAAGCACTCCGGAATCCACATGACCGAACATGCCGTAGCGGAGATGGTGGCTGTCCAGAAGCTCCCGGAACTCCTTTATAAAGTCCGCAAGATGCTCCGGGGGCACCACCGTGTCCTCCACGAAGGCCACGGGCTTCTGTGCGCCGTCAGCATTGCCCAGAAGCCCCACGGCCTTCTTTCTCATGGCGTAAACAGCCTGAATATCCTTAAGCTCGGTGCAGGTCTGATAGCCGATGATGCCCCGGGAATTGCCCTCCCGGAGCTCTTCGTTCAGCGTATTTATGAGCAGATCCATGCGCACCTTTTCCAAAGCGGCATCGGTGCCGGCAAATTCCACAATGTTGATGCCGTCCATGGTTTTGCCGGGGACTTCGGTAAGCAGATCCTTAACCTGGTACCAGACAATGTCCTTTTTCGCCATGGCGAACACGCAGGAATCAATGGTCTCCACCGAAAGCACTCCGGCATTCACCAGCTCCGGAGCATGACGGAGAGCGGAATCAAAGCTGTCATACTTAATGTTGACGAGAGCCCGGAAGGAGGGAACCGGAGTGAGATCCAGCGTGGCTCCGGTGATAAAGCCCAAAGTGCCCTCGGCGCCGCAGATAATGCGGGAAATATCCAGAACTCCGGTTTCGGGATCCCAGACATGCTTAAGATCGTATCCCGTCAGAAAGCGGGTGAGATCCGGAAAGGCCTTTACAATTTCATCCCGCTTTCCGGCGGCGATTTCATAAACCGTACGGTAGATCTGCCCCTCCATGGTGGCGAGATCCATTTTGGCTTTAAGCTCATCTCCGGACACGGGGCCGAAGGTCACCAGACTGCCGTCCATCAGCACCACATCCGTGTCCAGAATATGCTGCGAGGTTTTGCCGTATTTCAGGGAGCCCTGTCCCGAGGCGTCATTGGAGATCATGCCCCCCAGGGTGGCCCGGTTGGAGGTGGAAAGATTGGGGGAGAAGAAGAGTCCGTACTGCTTTATCTGCTCATTAAGCCAGTCCTTGATCACCCCGGCCTCGGCATGCACCGTTCTCTTTTCAGGATCCACGGCGCCGAGGCCCTTTAAATGACGGGAGACATCGATGATCACCCCGGAGGTTAAAGAGCCCCCGTTGGTGCCGGTGCCGCCGCCCCGGGGCGCAAACCGGATGCCGCGAAACTCCTTTCTGGCTGCAAGCCGGAGCGCCGCCTGAATATCACCGGGAGTTTTCGGAAAAAGGATTCCCGCAGGCAGGAGCTGGTACACGCTGTTATCCGTGGCCGCTGACAGTCTGGCGGCATAGGAATACTCTATTTCGCCGGCAAAGGCCCCCTCGGCGGCCAGAGTCTTAAAATAGCTGAGATAAAGCGGATCCAGTGAATTTTCCTTGGAGAGCTGCGGGATCATATGATTCTTCCTGTGTGCTGAAATCCGGCGCCGTCATGAGTCCCTTCCGGAAACACTCTCCGGTATGGCATCAGGAGACGGTCTCAGGAGGCTCAGGACGGGGATTTCTGTGATATGGATAATGTTTCTGAATTTAACACTTTTGCGTTAAAAATCAACAAAAAGACTCCGGGAAATGCATCCGGAAAGCGAAACGCGGGGGCATAACATCCGGCCGCAATGCCGGATAATCCGATCCGGAAGCCCGGAAAGGAACACCCCCGGAAGCCTTCTGCCGCATTGAACAGAAAAGGTTTTTTCGTTAAAATAACTTTATTGTTTCCGTTGAATTTACAGACACATCAGGCAGACACCCCATATGATGCCCAGCACTACCGATAACAGCAATAATTCCGCCGGTTTCCCGACTCATCCCGCCGGCCTTATCCGCATCATTCTCATAGACTCCTATATCGGTTCCTCGGAAAACCGCATCTTCGAGTTTGATTTTGAAAACCACACTCAGGTAAACGGCGCCAACGGTTCCGGCAAAACCAGTCTGTTAAAGCTGATCCCCCTCTTCTACGGCCTTGTGCCCGGAAGAATCACCAGCTCCAGCAACGTCAGAAAAAGCTTTTCCGGTTTCTACCTTCCCAGATCCGACAGCACCTTGGTGTTTGAATACTATAACTCCCGGGGCGAAATCGTCCATGTCATGATGACCAACGCCGGAAACAGCCAGAACAGCAAGAGTCTCAGCTACCGTTTTATCAAGGCTCCCTTCAGCATTGAGGATATCGTGGTCTATGACGAGAGCCGCAAATGCTACCGGGCCCGGGAATGGAAGGAATATCGGCAGATCCTGAGAGATCGGGGGGTGCAGACGGAGGCTCTGGTTAACACCGTGGATCAGTACCGTTCCGTTATTCAGAACATCTCCTCGGGAGCCAATAACAATTTAAGATACGACTACAGCCTGAGCGGGGGCCTTAAGCAGCTCCGCTACATCGAAAGCATCACTCACAGCCTCATTACCGGCCACGTGAAATTTGACAGCATCAAGCTCCTTTTAAGCGACATTCTCCGGCAGGATCATCCGGGAGTGGCGCTGACCCTGGATCCCGCCAAGGTTCTGGAATGGTGCTCGGACATCGATGACTACCGGGCGGCGGAAAAGGAACGCAACTCTCTGGAAACCGTGTCCCTTCTGGGAGAAAAGATCGCCGACAACAAGAGGCTGCTCCGGGAGCAGGCCGGACAGCTGGCCTGGTACCGGCACAGCTTTGATATCTCCCTGAAGCAGCTGGCTCAGGACAAAGAGGCCGCCCAGAGCAAAAAGAAAAAAACTCATGATGACTGGGTTGAACTGGATCGCAAGCTTACTCACGAAAGAAACGATGCCCAGGACAAACTGAACGGCGTCCAGAAAAACATCAGGGACATCGAAGAACAGCAAACCGCCTACGAAGAACAGGATATGGCCACCTGGCTCCAGGAATACCGGAATCTCCCCGCCCTTCGGAATTCCCTTCAGGAAGACAAGAACAAGCTGGGCTCCGTGAAAAACGTCTACGGCAACATCAGAACAGAGTTTGATAACAAAAAGCTCTCTGCCGAATCCGCGGCTAACCGGGAAATCGCCAGAATTCAGGAAAGCGTCAGCGCCTGTGAGCAGACCTATCTGAAGGAGATGCACGCTCTGGAAAAAAATCACCAGGATAATCTGAGCAAGCTGGAAAACGGCCGGCAGTCCCGGCTTTCGGATCTTCGGCTTCAGGAAAACAATGTCCGCAACAGAATCTCCAATCTGGAACGGGAGAAGGGCAATATCATTCCTCCGGAACACCTCCTAAAAAGCCGGAACGACATTCAGGAGGAGATAAACGCCCTGAGCCAGTCCAATGCCGCCATAAGCGCCAGTCTGTACCGCCTGACTCAGGAAATCCAGAATCACGACAGGAATCTGACCAGACTGGGGGCCGAGGCGGAAAAAAATGCCCGGGCCGAAAGCGAATGCCAGAGCCGTCTCAGGGAAATCGAAGCCCTGCTTAATCCGGACTCCGGCATGCTCGCCGAATACCTTAACGAATACTGTCCGGAGTGGCGGGACGGCATCGGCCGGGTGCTCCGGGAGGATCTCCTCTTAAGGAACGATCTTAATCCGGAGGCCTTTCAGGGTTCCGAGGATCGTCCCGGCCGCATTTCCGTGGGAGCGGTATCTCTGGATATCAGGGAGCTCCCCCGCTGTCTCAAGAACAATCAGGATCTCCTGACGGAAAAGCAGCAGCTTCAGGAACGCCTTTCAAACTGTCTCAGGATAAAGGAGGAAAACGCCGAGGCTCAGAAAAAATCGCACAAAAGTCTGGATGAGGCTTTTTCCGAAAGGTTACGCCTGGAATCAAAGCTGATCTCGGAGGAGACCTTTGCCGGCTACCGGGATCGCCTGGCTATGGCGGAAAGCAGCATTGAAAACTACCGCCGAGAAAGACTCCTGGAATTAACCAATGCTCTCACTGCCGCCAAAAAGGAGCTCAGCCAGATTCTGGGCTCCATGAAAAGCCTTGAAGAGGAGCATGCCCGCCTCCGGGAAAATGCCGTAAACAACTACCTCTCCAGCAAGAGCGATCTCGAAACCGAGCATGAAGCCGCCATCAGGGATTTCACCGCCAAAACCGGGCAGATTAAGGCGGAAACCAAAAAGACCGTAGACGATTACGAAGAAATTATGAACAAGAAGCTGGCCAACGAGAATGTGGATGCCAAGCTTATTGATTTTATTCAGAATGAGATCACCAAAAAGGAAAATCTCATTCAGGAGATAACAGACCGGGAACCGAAGATCACCGCCTATGAAAAATGGCTTAAAGATTCCTGCAGCCAGCTTCCGGAATACCGGCAGCAGGAAAGCTCCCTCGAGTCTCGCCTCTATGATGCCAATAACCGCATCGCCGATGCTGAAAAGGAATGCAAAAAGGCCGAAGATATTCTGGATCGGGAAATCGACAGCATCGGAAGTGAAATAAAGACGCGGGAAACTAATGATAAAAACGCCAAAGATCTGCTCTTGGATCTGGAGGCTCTCCATATTCATCCCCGGCCTGATGCCATAGATCAGGAGGCCCCGGCCCGGGTGTTTGCCGATACGGCCACCTCTGCCAGGTTAACTTTGAACAGTCTCCGGAAAAACAAGTCCGAACTTGACGATTGCATCCGGAACATCAGCCAGACCATGAGCGGCATGACCTCCAAAATCAAGGACTATTGGGTTTCCTGTCTCAATGACGCCCGCAATCAGGCCCGGCTGTCCGGCATTGACATCAATGACGATAAAAACCGGGAAGCCGCTGACGAGTTTTCTTATCCCATGGCAGCGCAGCAGCTTTTGAATCACGGTCTCCCCCAGCACCGGAAGAGCATTTTGGATCAGGCCCGGGACGTGCTTCACATGATAAAGCAGTATTACGATCAGATGCGGGACTTTGATGACCGGATCCGGGCCTTCAGCCGCCGCATCTCCCGCATTGTGTCGGACAATCTGCAGTTCGAGGCCTTTGAAGAGTTTTCCGTTACATTGGAGCCCCGGATTAAGAACGTGGCGGGCTGGGATTTCATTGAGGAGCTGTCCCGGTTCTACGCCAAATGGCAGGAGGAAGGCAAAATACAGTCCGAGCTCCCCAATCCGGAGGTCTCGGGCCGCCTGAAGAGTCTGGCCAATCTCTTTATCAACGGCGAGCTCAGAAACGATCTTAACGATCTGTTCAGCATCGTGTTCACCGTAACGGAAAACGGCAAGAAGAAAACTGCCCAGACGGAAAAGGAGCTGGAGGACATCAGCTCCAACGGTCTCACCTTCCTGCTTCTGTGCGCTCTCTACATCAGCCTTATTCATGAATCCCGCGGCAACCGGAACATTGCCATTCACTGGCCGGTGGACGAAATGAGCAAGCTGTCCGGCAAAAACATCAGACTGCTTCTGGATGTCATGAAGCGCAACAATATCGTAATGGTATCCGCCGCCCCGGATCTCAGCGCCGCCGTGGCTGCGGAATTCAGCAGGATTTACCGGATCGCCAAGGATCGGGTATATGTAAACCAGGATGCTCTGGATCCCGTGGGCAGCGCCATCAGAAACAGGCTCAAGGCCAAGGCAGAAGGAGAAAGCCAATGATCAGAGACACCGCTGAAAGACTGCTTCGGGGAGAGTTTATCTGCAGCACCGTCTGCCCCGAGGCCTACCGGGATCTGACCGAACCGGAGACCCGCGCCAAGGTGGAAGCCATTCTGGCCCCCCTGAACCGCAAAATATCGGAAACCGCCAACAAGGCGGCCTACTACGCTACCTGGATCAGTCTGGAGCTCAGCGAGGATCGGGCTTCGGTAAAAAAGGAGTTCCAGACCGTCATGGAACAGCTCCGGCCGGTTCTGGAATTTATTCTGCTGGTTATGGATGCCAGCACCCGGGATCATCCCATGATGCCGGGCAGTCAGGTCACCGAGGCCGAACTCACCGCCCGGGTGCAGAACAATCAGTACCTGACCACCCGGGCCAAGAAAATAAACACCCTCCTGAACAAAAGGCCGCAAACAGAGGTTCCGGAAATCATCAGGATCATTATCGACCGCATGGTGAAGTATGAAATCCTCCGGGAAAATGTCCCCGGCACCCGGATCTTCACCTTCACCGGCAAGGTGGACTATATTTACGAGGTGCTGGAGTTTATCGATGCTCACGAAAACATCCTGGCGGAGGAGGAAAAGGCTCTGGAACAGCAGAAGCAGAAACCGGAGGAGGAGGATCTCTTCAGCTCATGAAAAATTCTGAAAACGGCGCTCCGGAACGCCATGAAAACCGGGTCATCCGCTCCATTCTGGCCGATCTTAACAGCGGCGCCGAGCTTATTGTCGCCGCCTACAACGGCGAGCTCCCCGCCATCACTCAGGAAAACGCCGCCCTGCTGCAGACGCTGCAGAACCGCAACATCATCATGGACACCGTCAACGGCTACTGGCTTAATCCCCACCTGAGCCGGCTTATTAACTACATTCTGAAAATCGACACCCGGAGCTACATTGACACCGACATCGCCGCCCGTCTGCAGAACATCGCCATTCTCTGCAACAGCTACATTGATCACCTGAACTCCCACAATACGGAGCAGGCGGATCGGGTGCTTATTGATCTCACCCAGCTGGTGCATGAAATCGGCTTCGATGCCCAGATCGCCGTAGACGGCCTCTCCCGGAAGCTGCTCACGGAATTCGGCTTTGTCCACAGTCTCCGGGATAAAATCGCGGAAAACGAAGCCGCCATTCAGAAGGCCTCGGATCTGGTGGATAACCTCACCGCCTATACCTATCAGGAGCTGCACCAGTATGTGAAAAATGCCGGAAACGACGTCCGGCTGTACAAAATTCTTATAAGCGAACTTCTGACCTCCATCACCCGCTGTCAGAACGAGCTTAATGCCATTATGGGCCCCCTCCGGCATATGCTGTCCAAATTCCGGCAGCAGGTGCGGAAGACCAGTCTTATCAAGGCCTACTGCGACCACTGCACCAAAAACAAAACCTACCGCCCTGAGGACTATGCCTCCCTGACCGTGCCCCCGGAGATCTTTACCAGAGCGGCTCCGCTGGAACTTGCAGGAGCCCCGGATCTCCGGGACGATGTAAATCTGGATCTTCTGGCGGAAATTGTCCGGAGCATTAAGACCAAACTGCCGAAGCTTGATGAAGTGCCCCTTCAGGAGGAGGACACCGGCTTTGTCAATCCTCCGGAAACCGCCGAGGAAAAGCTCCCCTGCTCCGGCATCGAGGACGACCTCATTAATTTCTTTGTCTATGTGGCGGAGACTCCGGATCCGGTCAGTTCCCGGGAATACTATGACCGCATGGCCCGGAAAGGCGAAGACGCGGCAATTAAGTGCGCTCCGGATCACTGGCTTTTTGCGGTAAGCTCCTACTATGACAACATGGACGGCGGCCATCAGGAATTCTATCGCTGCGATCCCCGGGGACACCTTATTCCGTCCTATACCGAAAAGCTGAGAAGGCTTCAGGGAACCCCGGACGCTCCCGGGGAAATGCTTCCGGAGGAGGCCGGCGCCGAATGCCGCTACGGCGACATGATCCTGGAGGATGTTATCCTGGAGAGAAGGCTTTAATTTTTTTTGAAATGCGGAGGTACCCGCGGCATCTCCCGCATTGTCTGGTGCGGCAGCGAAGAGGACGGTTACATCACAGTCCCCCGGGGCCGGCTGGAGGCGCTGAAGAAAAACCTGGAGGAAGAGCAGATCCCCGGCGTTATCAGCGATCTCAGACAGCGGGGGAAGCCTGTCCGGGTTTCCTTCAGAGGCCAGCTCTATCCCGAGCAGCTCAAGGCGGCGAACGTGATGCTGGAGCATGAAACAGGCATTCTGCATGCCGCCACCGCCTTCGGGAAAACAGCTGTGGGCTCGTATCTGATTGCAGCGAAAAAGGTAAGCGCCCTTGTCATTGTGCAGAACCGGGAAATTTTGCAAAACTGGGTTCAGGATCTCGGTAAATTCCTGTTGATTTCAGAGGATCCTCCCAAATATCGGACTCCCGCAGGACGCCTGAAAACCAGAAAAGGCGTCCTGGGCTCTCTGTACAGCGGACATAACACCCTGGGGGGCATCATTGACGTGGCCATGAGCCCTTCTCTTGCAAAAGCCGGAGACAAAGCAGATGCCCTCCTGGAATCCTACGGCCTTGTTATCGTGGATGAATGCCATCATGCCGCAGCTCAGAATATCGCCGCCGTTATTGATAAAGTCCGCGCCCGCTATGTTTACGGCCTGACCGCCACCGTTAAACGGGATGACGGCATGGAGCAGAAGGTATTCATGCTTCTGGGCCCGGTCCTCTGGAGATTCACCTCAAAGGAAAGAATCGCCCAGCAGGGCTTCCGCTGTTTTGTCAGAACAAGATTTACCGCTCTCGTTAATGCCGGAAAGCCCTGGCTGTTGCAGGAGGCCTATAAGATCGCCATCCATGATAAAAGCCGGAATGAGGAAATCGCCCGGGATGCCCGGGAATGCATAGCGGCGGGGCATAGCCCGCTCATTCTGACCAAATTCCGGGAGCATGCCGAAGTCCTGCTGGAAATGCTCAGGGATGCGGCCTATCGGGTTTTTCTGCTGCATGGCGGCCGCAAGACCAGCGAAAGAGAAGCCATTCGCCAGGAAATGCTGGCGGTTCCTCCTGATAAAAGCGTGCTCCTCATCGCCATTGGCCAGTATGTCGGCGAAGGCTTTAACTATCTCCGGCTGGACACCCTGTTTCTGACCTGCCCCATTTCCTTTGACGGGAATGTGGAGCAATATGCGGGACGCCTGCTGCAAACCTATGAAGGGAAAACGGAAATCACGATATACGATTATGCGGACGGTCATGTGCCCGTATTCGCAGGGATGTTCCGGAAAAGGCTCCGGGCCTACAAAAAGATCGGCTATGCCATGGCAGAACCGAAAATCTTAAGAAGCCCCGGGAACACAAGCCGGGCTTCTATGACTCTCAGGATATAAACCGGATCTTCTGGGCCGATGTCTGCCTCGCGGATCAGGAGCTTATCATCTCGAGCCCCGGCATAAACAGAGAGCAGGTAATGAAGATGCTGGACATGCTGACGGATCTCTACCGCAAAAACATCAGGGTCTCCGTCTATACGCTGCCCCCGGAAAAGTATCCGGAAAAGCAGCAGCGGATGACGCAAGCCCTGATCACAGCCATGCAGGAAAACGGCATTTGGGTGCTGCCCCGGCCGGATATTCACGAGCATTTTGCGGTTATCGACCGGGAGATTGTCTGGTACGGCAGCGCCAACCTGCTGTCCCGTTCTCAGGAGAATGACGGCATGCTCAGACTGGCTGACGGGGATATCGCCCGGAATCTGCTGGCATATCTGGCAAATAACAGCTCTTAAGGCCATGGTCAGACCATTTAAGAAACAGCATTGTCAAAAAAGGACTCCCAAAATGAACGATCTTACCCGCTACCTTGAAGGTCATAAAAAAGATGCCCGGTATCTTCTGGAAATACTTCAAAACCCCCTCAAAGATCCGGGGATCAGAAGCCGCAAGGATCTTTTGCAGTTCCTGGGGGATCTCCTCCCGAACACCGTCGCCGCAAAGCTGGAGAGATACCAGGACAAACGGCTCAGCTCCTCCGATAAAAGCAAACTTTTTATGGAGCTGGGACTCAAGCTGCAGGATTTCCTCCGGGAAAACGGCATCACCCCGGAATATCTGGAGGGGCTGGCAAGTCCCGAAAACAGGATTGCCAACGCCGGTTCCGGAGATGAAAAACGCTCCGACATCCGCACCTCGGCGGGCCGGGTGTTTGTCAGGGCCGGAGCGGAATTAAGGTACCGGGATACAGCCTTCGGGAGGCTCGCGGGAATGCCGTTTTTTCCGGAGGGAGCGCAGTTTGCCGGGGAGATTTCCCGCCCCGCCCGGATCATCGTGGTAGAAAATCAGGCCGTGTTCCTTGATTTTGAGGAGCTTACCGCGCTCTCAGATGATGCCCGGACTCAGGAAATTTCTGGGGACTATCCCCGGACGCTGTTTGTGCAGAGGATTATGCCTAAGAGCGAAAGGTTCTCCCAAAGCGAGTACTGCCATGAACTTCTTTATCCGCTGTTACAGCGTTTTCCGGAAATTCCGGTGGTCATGGCGGGAGATCCGGATCCCGGGGGGATTAACTGGATGAGAAAGCTGTACCGGGATCTTACCGGCAGCGTCAAAGAACAGAGACAAGCTCTCCCGGGCGGGGCGCTTTTCCCGGTAATGACGGGAAATGACTGGGAAACCCTGCGGGAAAACGGCAAGGAATTAGTGAGCGGCACCCGAGTCTTCGATGATTTTGAAAGGCTTTCCCGGGGAGACCCGGGCAATATCGTCACCGCGCTTGCGAAACGGCAGTTTCAGCTCCGGAAGACCATCACCGAAGAGTATCTCCGGGCCCGGAAAATCCCCCTCCGGCTCTATTCATGGGAGGAACTCGGCTTCTGATACCGCCCCTCCCGGCGAAAGGAAAAAAGCGCCCGCGGTCTCCGGACTTTTGTATCCCGGACTGTTCTGCTATCCGTAGCGCCGGGCCAGAATATTGAGAAGCCTCTTCAAAGGACGAGTGAGCCAGGCTTTTCCGGAAAGCATCGCGGCTATGGGAGGCGAAACACGGTAATAGCAGCGGGTAATGATTCTGCCGTACCAGCGGGGGAGCAGAACTTCATTCCGAAAGCGCCTGATGGCAATTACCTCTGGAGCCAGAGGATCCCCGTAAACAGCAGTGGCAATAAAACAGGGGGAGAACTTTCTAACCATGCCGCCGCAGTAGGGACAGTAGGACTTGTACGGCGCTCCGTTCTGGGTGACTATTCTGGAAACGATCTTTCTCTGACAGTGCGGACAGGAAATCCGGTCATCGGTTCTGGCAGGCCGGATGCCTGATTGCGCGGCGGTACAGAGACAGTGATATCCGTGGCTTTCGGCTTGCGCCCTTTGCCAGCTACCGGAACCGGCGTGAATTCCGCCATGTGCCCGGTGCGGGGAACCCCGTCAAAGACTTTAAGATCGTGCATATTGAAATAGTATTCCTGGCCGTCATCCCCCTGAATAAAGCCGTAGCCGTCTGACTCCTTGTAAAACTTCACTTTTCCTTTCATGTCTGACAATTCCTGTTAACTAAAAGTTTCACAAACTGTAGGACTATAACCACACTTTCTGAAGGGGGTGGTTAAAAAATGACCACCCCTAGTCTTTTGATACTACAACAAGGTTCTAACATGATTTCTTAGCTGGTCTGCCAGTTTTTTTTGATTCTGGCTTTGGTATAGGTTTACTTAGACCTAATTTCTCTAATATCTCAAATACAGAATTGTTAGTATGAACCCAATATTCATCTTTAGTATCGGGAAGGGTTAATGGCGCACTTGTTTTTCTCCATGCCGATGCTAAATCATCCATAACATCGGCATAACTTTCATCTTTTAAAAGTTCAGCATCTTCAATTTTCTTTACTATTCTGGCAGTGATAACTGTAGAAATAAAGTTTACAAATTCAGCACCAATAACACTAAAGTCTCCTTGATTATTAGTTAAATCTAAGCATTCATCACTTTTGTACCTTTTGAAGATGAGTTCAAGAAGCCACCTGTCTGAATATGTCCTGTATGCAATTATAGGTTCAAGATCCAAATCAGATTCTAAAACTAATAATCCAAACGTTTTTTCTTTTTTGGCAAATATCTGATCGTTGTAATCTTTTGTCTTTTTTGCTTTTTTAATCTTGTAGCTTCTTCTTTAGCAGCTAAATCTGCATCTCTGAATGCATATAAATAATTACCACCTTGAATTCTCTTTTTGCTATACCGAACGTTTTCAGCAACTCCCTCCAATACTCCTTGAAATTCCAGCATATTATTATTGGTTATTCTTTTATCATTTCTCTTAATTGGTGTAAGAAAGTGAAGGTTAGGTCGTTTTTTCAGTTCATCATAGATTTTGCTAGGTGGAAAGCCTTTGTCTGCCACAATGATACCTGATTTAACATCATTATCTTTTATAAAACTGGCATACGAAGATGCGTCTATGCAATTACCCGGAAAGACTTCAGCACAAATTGGTTCCATCCGTTCTAGATCATATGCGTATAAAACTGAAATTTCTTTAATTCCTTTTTTCTTAGCTTTATATGAATATGATGATAAATCATTAACTGTGCTTGTGTTTTGTTTTAACATTCCGTCTATTGCTACATGATGTTTAGCTGATACTGATTTCATTCTATGTTCATAAAATGCTTTTCTTTTACAACCGTCGGTTCCAATATCATTATACAAGGTACCTATTGAATTTTGTGATATTGATGCTCCAGGGTAATAAATTGAAATAAAAGTTCTATTATAGTGAGTTGACATTCTTCTCGCTGTTGTGCCCGGACGCAGTACCTTCAATGATGCTATAGCAATAATAGTAAATGCTATAGTAGGATCGTAAACTTTCAGCAAATCTTCCAGTAGATCATCTGATACCGATTTAATTAGTGATGATGATCCATATGATAGCATATCTGGTTTACATGAAGAAGATGCCAAAGTTTTAGATTCAGCTAATGGAACATATTTACCATTAATGATATGTCCAATCACCTTTCCATTATGTGGTTGAGGATTCTTACCAGGTACATATTTAATAACACCACGTTCCCTAACGGCATAACGCTTCGGGCCATCTCTGCCTCGATCCTCAACAATCGTGTTTTTGGGTCTTTTCACTGATCTTATTTCTTCTGATACGGACATTACATCACCTCCATAACTATAGTCCCATTATATCATATATAGGACTATAATCAAAGGAATTTTTCAAGATTTTTGAACGATTTTTTGGCAGAAAGAAACAAATAATCCCCCATTTAAGGAGGATTCGTGCAACATAACTATCAAAAAAGAGAAAATTTGAAGAAGGGTTTTGGAGTGGGGCTTATGGAATCTAGCCCCGTTCTATAGTTCTACGGTTTGTGAAACTTTTA
>NZ_JBGVBR010000146.1:0-7654 GCF_045225735.1 Succinimonas sp.
TAATTTATATCCTTCATCTAGAGATAATTCATAATCCATATCATCAAGTATGGAAATATTATGTTCATATCTGTATACTAAAACACAGGCTAACAATTCCTTATCTAAATATGTATTGAAATTTACATTATATAATTGAAAACTGTCAGCAATTCCTTCAGGCGTTTCTTTAAGCAGAAAGCGAACTTTGTCAAAGGATGACTTGTCCTTGACTTTTGTTAAGGCCTGGGTATACAACCTTTCATATTCCAGCGCTGCTTCTTTCGTATTTGTTTTTGAACAGGCTATTTGAGAATAATATTTCCATTCCTTGGTTAATCCTGAATTATCCATGATTGTTCCTCGATGCAGGTGTTGTACCTGATTATTGTTAAGAAATGAAATATGGCCGTTTTTAATGTTGAGCTTATTTCAGGTTTTAGAGATTGAAATAATGGCAGCAGAAAAATCCAAAACGACCATGGTTTTCTTTATTTTATTGTTTCAGCACTCGTGAATGCTCCAGACATTTGTTTCACCCATGCATCTGAAATAATCCGCTAACCCTTCATCGTAACAATCACCGTTCCAAGTGTAATCATCACCATCGGTGGTTATGTTATCTGAAAGCCAATCACCTTCATTCATCAAGTAGGAGACAAGCCCGTCTTCCTCCTTCAGCATTTCTTTAACATGCATAGGATAGTAACGGGTTATCATGTCGAGATGCTCCTCGGCGTTGCCTAGAGTTTCTACATCATCGGGATCATAATCTTCTTCCGGTTTGTTAAGCCCCATCTCCTCCTTGAATTTCTCCAGGGCACTGTCTATGATGCTCCAATACTGATCCAGATCCTGCTGAGATTTAAGGAATTCTTTAAGATATGTGCCGCGCCCGGGAATGCCCTCTTCGTAATATTTCTGCACTAAAATTTTGGGGTCATGTTCCTTATACCAGAGATAAATAGTGGTTTCCGGATCGTAATCGTAGCTATCCTTCATATATTCCCACATGGTTAGTGTACCCATCTCGCGAAACAGCTCTCGGTATGACATGATCTTCTTATTGTACCTTTGCCGGTAATATTTCAGAAGATCACGGACTGCCGTCATTTCTGCTTCTCTCATCTCATTATTCCATGAGAATAAATCAGAGTTGCTGTGCATGGAAGCCAGCCCCGGAATAATAACATCGGGAGCCTCTCTCACATAGCTCATGAGGGAAACAATTTCGTCCATATCAGTATCACTGTCAACCCGGCTAAGAAACAGGTCGATGACAGCAACCTCCTCCTGCTTCTCCTCAAAATAGGTTCCCTTGACAGCGTTCCAGGATTTAATAAGAACCTCATACGGGCAGGAAGTCAGATATTCGACAGGATCTCTGCCACGGCAGATGAGTTCTCTGATTTCCTCATCAGAACAGTTGGATACCCAGATAAGGCCATTCTTTTCAAAAAGCTTTCGAGCGGTATTATCAGTTACATCGTTCCCTCTGAGTTTATTAAGTTCATCGGCAATCGCGCTAATTATGGCCAAACCTTCATCAATTTTGCTGCATGTCATGATAGCTAATCCTCTTCTTTTACAAAGTTATGATTTTAACGGGCTGTTCCGCATATAGTTTTTCAGGGAGCCCTTTCCCCCTTTCATTTCCCGGTTGCATAGAACCAGTTTTCCGTCATGGTTCCGCCGGTGTTTCAGTTTTGTCATGTCTTCTTCATTTTTTCCTCCCTTGTCTTTTCCGGTGCCAGGATTCCTCATGAATGATGCCGGTGATCGCCGCTCTGTTGAGGGCCATTTTCAGTTCCGGACATCCGCGGATTTCGGGGCCGATTTTGAGCGTTTTTTTACACCGGTGCAAAGCACTAATCTCATTGACTATCCATGTGATTGCCCTTCCTTAAATCGAAGTGTAATCCCAGGATAAACTCAAATTGGCATGCATCTCACCTGACAATTACAGTATACCACAAAACAGAAAAGAAAGTATAGTTACATGATAATTATGCGATATACCGCTAAATACGCTTGTAAACTGTCTATTTGCGTTAAACTTGCTTTTTGGGGGTGAGCGGGGGTGTTTTGGGACAAAAAAGCAGCAAAATCACCAAATTGGTGCATTTTCAGGCGGGTTTAGGGGCTTTGGTAATGGAGCTGATTGATAAATGACGGGGCTCAAATCAGATGAAGGTGAACTGATAAGAGAGATGTTTCAGGCGGAGCTTCAGGTGCGGGAGTTTACCCGGATGACGGGAAAGCGGTAACCGCGGAAGTGAGATTGCTCTCGTTTCGGCTTGTTTGTTCAGAAAAACGGATATAAATAAATGAAAACGGAGGCAAATGAGGCAGATTAAGAAGGGAGTTTTACCTGATACCCTCGCTTAGAACCGCCTGCTCAGCGGCAGGAGAATTCGCAAAGCTCCGGAATCTGCCCCTTGCAGAATTCCGGAGCCGGAGTACCGGGAAATTACCGAAAATCCGGCAATTGTTAAGGTTCAAAAGGTGCTATCAGCGTTTACCTTCCTTTTCGCTGAAGGTTCTGGTACTGGTGGCATCCTTGTCCAGACCGCAGAGGTTCACGGTGAGATTCAGACTTTTCAGAACAGTCAGGCCGGCATGTTCCCGGTTCTCTCTGTGAAACTCTTCTTTGGTGATGCAGATGTCAGAGGTTTGCCCGTTTGAATATGTCGCCGGAGCCTTGCACTCATAAACATAGCGCATTTCCGCTGCTTTGCCCCCGGTGCAGACTGCTTCGCCGATGTTTTCCAGAGAAAGATCCTTGTATTTGCTGTGCGCCAGCGCATCCTTGGCGGTTCTTTGGATCTGCCACTTAAGACCGGTTTCGGACTTCATGTAGAACTCATCTGCCAGGTAGTACCAGAATATTCCCAGTATGATGACAATGTAAATGAGGTACTTCGCAATGCGAGTGATAACAATGGCCATCGTAATACGCTCAGGAGGAGCCGGCGGTGTTTCATCAGGATTTCCGGAAAGAACGCGTCCCTGAGCATTGGGATTGGCTCTTTTCTGTTTTTCAAAGGAAGAATTATTTTCGTCGTACATGCTAAATGGTTCCTTGCTGTTATGAAATCATGGCAGTTACACCGGCTTTGCGCCACCCTGACCTGGTTAAAACCGGCATGTCAGGCTTTCCCCGCGGGGGCAAGCTTCACGCTTCCGCCTTTATGGCTTTCTGCTGCTCCAGCCATTCCTTTTTCAGGATGGCATACTGGTAGGTGTTTTCATAATGGGGCGTGCCATCGGGATTTTTCACAAAGGAAAAGATCTCCCTGAAAAATCCCTCCTTCCGCATTCCCAGCTTTTCGCAGAGCTGCTGGCTGGGAATGTTGTAATCGTCTGTGTAGATATAAACCCGCCGGGCTCCCCTGTCCCGGAAGAGATAGTCCAGAAAAGCCCGCCCCGCCTCATAGGCATAGCCCTGCTTATGGTACTTGCTGTTCAGCATGGCGCTGGGACTGAAGGTATCCAGGGGAGAGTTTTCCGGAGCGTGCATTTCGCCGGTTTCCGGATAGGCAAAAACCTCGCCGATTACCTTGCCGCTCTCCCGGAGAGTGATGGCGAAGTAGTAATCGGGATCCCGGGATCTTTTGATAACGGCTGCTTTGGCTTCCTCCAGGGAATTCAGCTTCATCCAGGCAAAGCAATGGACCTGCGGTTCTTCCAGATATTCAAAAACATCTGCGGCATCACCCTCGCGGAACGGCCGGAGAATCAGTCTTGGGGTTTCGATGATCATGTTTGCTTCCTGTGGTTTTCCGGAGATCCCTGGTTAGTGAACCTCAGCCGGGAGAAGAGCCTGAACCGGTTATTTCTTAAGCAGATCTTACCCTCTTTTCGGTGATTTTCAACATTTGGGGCTCCTTTCACCTCCCAGGGGGAGAGCCCGTCTACGCCGGAAAACCTCCCGCGGAGGGAACTGTTGTCTATTCGGACTCCGGATTATATTCTTTCCCCTTCAGCCTTAACCTTCGGGGATCGCGGCCCCTCTCCGGAAAATGCCGGCTGCTGTTGCCTGATTACGGCCATGCATCACAAAGCGTCATTGACTCCCGCGGCCATAATTGAAAAGCGGTCAGAGACTCGGCTAAGATAGATTTCAGCAAGACTTCGCCGGATCCTTTGCCGGCAGGTATTAAGGAACTTTATCTATGAAGCTGAACCATTTCAAAGACATCGCCATGTCTTGTATGTTTGTCCCCGCCCTGCTGGTCTCTGCCAACGCAGCGGAGACGAAGGCAGATTTTCCGGCCGATCTTTCCGCCGACCTTACCATGGAAAACTCTGCAAAGCTCATCTGTACTCCCATGGCTAATGCCATGAGTCTCTTTTTTACCGGAGTTCAGGACGGCATTCCCGTGAAAATCGGCTGCAAGCTGACCGCGCTGGAAAAGCTGGACGACACATCCTTCAAAGCCTGGCTGGAAGCGGATCGGGACAAGACCAAAAGGTGCATTCATGACACAGCCTTCAAAAGAAAGATGTTTAAGGGCCTCGGCTATGACATTGACCGGGATGAGATTGATGCGGGAGCCGCTGCCAAAAAGTTTCGGAGCGTTACCCCGGAGGCTCTTCAAAAACTCCAGGCTGAAAGCGAGCCCGGCAATGATTTTTCCGAGGCGGAATTTCGGGATATCCGGGCGGTCTATCTTACGACTCTGGTGATGAGCGGGGACGGAAATGAAGCGCCCCCGGCGCAGGCCTGCACCTTTGTTACCCGAAACAACTTTTACATCTGCGCTGACGGCAAGATCCTGTGTCATAAGAAGCCGAACTCTTCCGAGGCCGGGAAGTAACGTCTTTTTAAGGAGGTAAGGTTATGCTGGGAGCTATTATCGGGGACATTGCGGGTTCCCGCTTTGAATGGCACAACATAAAGAGCAAGGATTTTGCGCTTTTCGATCCGGGATGCTTTCCTACCGATGACAGCTATATGACTCTGGCTCTGGCGGAGGCTTTGACGGTAAGCCGCCCGGACTTCAGCGATCTCTCGGTAAATGCTGTCCGGAAGATGCAGCTTTGGGGACGGCGTCATCCTGATGCCGGTTATGGATCCCGGTTCCGGGAATGGCTGAATTCCTCCGATCCCCGCCCCTGCAACAGTCTGGGTAACGGCGCTGCCATGCGGGTAAGCCCGGCGGGCTTTGCGGCCGGAAGTCTTTCAGAAGCGAAAACACTGGCCCGGATGGTCACCGAGGTCACCCATAATCATCCTGAGGGACTGAAAGCGGCGGAGGCGGTGTCCGCGGCCATTTTTCTGGCCCGGGCCGGATTGTCTCTCCCGGAGATCCGGACTTATATTGACCGGAACTACTACTCCATGGATTTCACGCTGGACGAGATCCGGCCGCATTACCGTTTTGACGTAACCTGCCAGGGCAGCGTACCCCAGGCCTTTATGGCCCTCTTTGAATCATCAGGCTTTGAGGATGCCATCAGAAACGCCATTTCCCTCGGGGGAGACAGCGATACCATTGCCGCCATTGCCGGAGGCATGGCCGAAGCCGTCTTCGGAATTCCCCCGGAGATCCGGAAGAAGGCCATGGATTATCTGGATGAAAAGTCCCGGAAGTGTATTGCGGCCTTTAAAGGACGTTTTCCCGGAGATCGCCCCCTTGCGGAACAGGATATCAGGGACAGCATTCAGGAGGTCGGGAGTCAGGAGAAATGAGAGGAAGCCCTCTTTAGCTCCGAAGCTTCTGATTTAGATGGGGCCCTCGGTGAGGATTTTCCGGAATTCCTGCCCGCATATCAGGCATTTCCAGGATTCCCGGTAGCTACTCATGGAACGTCCGGGTGCTTTTTATGCCGGCATCAAGCCCGCATAAACTCACAGTTACTCTGGTTGAGGTCTTTTTATAGCTGGTGCCGGAACCAATATAATTATTGGCCTTTATAAAGAACTCAGTGCTTTTAATACAGATCCGGGAACGGGTTCCGTCTGAAAACTCCGCAGTCCCGGTACAAGCTTTCCGGCTCTCAAATGGTCCGCTATGAAGGTGCTGGCACTCAATGCCGGAAACAGAGCTGACACTGAGACAGGCATAACGGGTTCCGGCAAGAGCATCCTTAAGAGTCTCCTCTGCCATATTTGTCAGCTCGTGTCTTTGATAAAAATAGAAGCCTACCGCTACGACGACCATGATCAGTATTACCTGAAGAACGCTTTTCATTTGCTTTCATCCCTGTTTCATTTATTTCTCTTTCCCAGCTGTGCTCTCATCTAAACGGCAGGAAGACGTTTGGAAGCTCGGGTTCATAAATTTATGATCCTGGATATGAACGTCTCTCCCTGGAAATCCCTGGAAATCCGGACCGCGGCCATGGATAGTTACGGTAAAAATAATCTTGCAGGACTGCATTGTCTCTATTCCGTGATGATAACACGTCTTTCTGAATTCCTTTTGTTTAATGGAGAAGGGCCTCCTTTAGCGGCAGAATGTTCTGATTTTGGCGGAACTCCCGGAGCGGATTTTCCGGAAATCATGCTCCGCATATCCGGAGCTTTCGGTGTTCCGGGTACTTGCTAACGGAACGACCGAGTGCTTTCTATGCCGGAATCAATCCCGCATAAACTCACAGTTACATTGATTGAGGTTCTTACCCTGTCCTCGGAATTAGAATGACGGCTCTCAGAATGACGGCTCTCAGGACGTCTCTCATATCTGAAACGTTCAGTACTTTCCATGCAGATCCGGGAACGGGTTCCGTCTGAAAACTCCGCAGTTGCGGTGCATGAGCTCTGGCTCTGATAACGGCCGCTGCTGATGGTGTGGCAGTCGAAGCCGGAAACAGAGATGATATCGAGGTCAGCATAGCGGGTTCCGGCAAGAGCATCCTTAAGAGTCTCCTTTGCCATATATGACAATTCGTGTTTATTTAAAACATTAGCCAGCACGGCCATGCCGACCATAAACGATATTATCAGAAGAACCACTATAGGTTTTTTAATCCTTCTTTCATCCATTTCTCTTTCCCCTCATCTCACTTATCTTCAACCATTTGGCAGCCCTTTTCGTCCGTGTCTGCCGTACTGGCCGTCTTATTCCCGGGCGACTTTCTTTCAGACTCGTTTTCATTAAAGCCGCCTTAAAAAAGCCGCTAAACGCCGTTTCATGAAAACTTGGGTTACCCTTAATTAAACATCTCATGGAGATATGCTCTCTCGATGAAATCTTAGCGCGATGAAGCGGTTTGGGAGCTCGGGGTCATATATTTATGATTCTGGATATGGACGCCTCTCCCTGGCAGTCCGGACCAAGCTCCTGAATAGTTACTGAAAAAATAATCTTGTAGGGTCTCATATATTCTCTGCCACTGCGGTCGGCATGCGGTTTTCGGAACTCCTTTTGTTCAATGGAGACCTCTGCCGATGTTCCATCAGTAAACAGCGCTGATGCCGAACAATGAAGTGTAAGGACTTCTTTGTCATCTTGATTCCAGTCCCGCGGACAATGATATTCTGAAATGCGCCTGAGTTCGAGATCTTCGTAGCCGCTTTTGGAGATGGCGTCCCGGACAGCTTTTTCAGCTGTGTCTTCCATACCATCCTTGGTAAAGAGCAAAAGGTCATTGTAAATAATGTATAACATGAGAATGAGCAGCCCGTAGAGTATGATTATAAGTTTCCTGTCGGTCATAAGAGTGTTCC
>NZ_JBGVBR010000147.1:0-3842 GCF_045225735.1 Succinimonas sp.
CGGGCCGCACGGTGATGAGATGGTCAAAGACATAGCAGCCGTCAGCGTGGAGCTCGCCGTCCGCGCATACGCTCGATGCGCGGCACGCCTTGATGCCCGGAGAACGCAGCCACCAATAGCAGCAGCGTTTGCCGTCAAGGAGGTCATAAGAATGGTTGCTGTACCTTTTTTCTGCTGCATAGAGGGTAGGAATGCATTTCCGGGACTCCCTGTCCTTAAAAAGAAAGCTGTCATCGCCAAGGGAATTTTTATCCGGATTTTTGACCTTGAATCTGCTCCTGGCTTCGGCAAGGCTCAGGCAAAACACCCGATCCTCGGTGCTGTTTCCGCCAATGGCGCCGTTCAGCGGATTATCGTCATTGGGGAGCATCGTTACCGCAATCCTCTCCCGCTCCTCGGGAGAAAAGGCGGTCATGAGAAATTCCCCGTTCAGCCATTTCCGAAGATCGCAGTTTTCCCAGGTAATGTCAGTATATTCATGGTGGTACGGCCTTGAGTCCAGTCCGTACCGGGAAAGAAGAAGCGTCCGTCCTCCGGATTTTTTCAGGGGCAGCCACTCTATGGGAGTTTTCTCGCTGCCGTTCTCCTGGTAATAGCTCCCAAAGCAGACATATTCATCAGGCTTGATTGCTTTCAGATTATCCGGATTTACCCAAATGGCGGGCCGCGCCGCGAAGCTTTTATTTCCGACCCAGTACCCCTCCTGGCAAAATAATCTGTTCGCTTCGACGAACGCTGCCATGTGCTGACTGTCTCCCGGCGACCGGAGCCACCAGCAGCAGCTTCCGAACTCGATATATTCGGCAGTGCTGTCTTCAAAGGCGCCTTTTTTAATTGCATACGGCGTGGGATCGCATTTTCGGAACTCCCGGAGGCCCTTTTTCGCTTTGGAAAGATCCCGGGCTTCCTTAAGGCTCAGACAAAACACCCGATCCTCCGTGCTGTTTCCTCCTCTGGAGCCATTAGTGGCTCTGCCGGCATTAGGAAGCTCGGTAACCGCAATCTTTTCCTGTTCTGCCCCAGTAAAAGCCGTCCTGAAAAACTCCCCGTTCAGCCACTTTCGAAGGTCGCAGTTTTCCCAGATAATGTCAGTATATTCATGATGGTACGGCACGGAGTCCAGTCCGTACCGGGAAATGAGAAGCGCCTTCCCGGCGCTGATGTCCAGGGTGATCCACTCTATGGGAGTTTTTTCGCTGCCGTTCTCCTGATAATAGCTGCCAAACTCGACGCGGTCTCCCTTCTTAATTTCCGGCGGCGGTTCTTTTCGGATCGACTTCCTGTCTTCGGTGTTAACGAGCTCGAGCTTTGGCTCAAGCCTGACTGGTCTTACACCGCTCCGGCTGACCCATAAGGCCGGCCGTACGCCAAATAAGGAACTGACGTCTCCATGTTCTTCCGAGGAGCCGTCTGATTCCACAAACATGGCGCCGTACCAGGGAATGGAGTCCCGCAGCCACCACAAACTATAGCCCAGATTGTCCTCGTCATCTTCCTCGATATAGGCCCCTTTATTTGCGGCATACGGTGTTGGAGCGCATTTCCGGCCCCTTTTCTTCAGAGTGAGGCTTGCTTCCTGAAAGCTCAGGCAAAATACCCGATCCTCGGCGCTGTATCTTCCGAAGTCCCCGTATAAATCGTTATGAAGATTCGTTACCGCAATCTTCTCCTGTTCCTCTGCGGTAAAGGCGTTCCTGAGAAACTCGGTGTTCAGCCATTTCCGGAGATCGCAGTTTTCCCAGTTCACATGCCTGGGCGAGGTAGACCGCTTATAGTCGTACGGCTGGCAGTCCAGAACATAACGGGAAACCAGAAGGATTTCGGTCTTGTTCTTTTTCAGGGCTACCCACTCTATGGGAGTTTTTCTGCTGCCGCTTTCCTGGTGATAGCTGCCAAACTTCACCAGATCTCCGTGCCTGATATTCGTCGGAGCTGCAGGCCTGACCGGTTTTAAAGCATCCTGATCCGCCCATAAAACGGGACGCACAGCACGACAATGTTCTGCCCAGGCGTGATATAGCGAACCATCCCAGTTGATTACCGAGGCGCTCTTAGGGAGACTTCCGGGCGATCGCAGCCACCAGTCAGTGCCTTTGCCAGTAAGAAAATAATCATTGGCTCCTTTATCATCTGCGTACAGCGTTGGCACGCATTGTCTGGCCCGGGCGTTTTTAAAAAGATTCTCCGCTTCTGAAGCACTCAGGCAGAAGACACGATCCTCCGTGCTGTTTTCGTCTCTGGAACCATCCTCGGCGCCATCCTCAGCATTGTCATGAGACGCTATCTTTGTTACAGCAATCTTCTCCTGCTCCTCTGGGGTAAAGGCGTTCCTGAGAAACTCGGTGTTCAGCCATTTCCGGAGATCGCAGTTTTCCCAGGTGACGTCAGCTTCTTCATGATGGTATTCCCTGTAGTCCAGTCCGGAGCGGGAGATAAGAAGCACTCTCGAGCCGGAGGTTTCCAGCACCAGCCAGACTATGGGAGTTTTTTCAGCGGAGTTTTCCTGATAATAGCTGCCGAACTCGACATAGCCGCCCTTCTTAATTTTTGGGCTGGATGCTTTCCGGGAGGAAGCCTTCCCCGTTCCCCTGCCTGCCTCTTTCACATCATTTTCAGCCTTTTCCGGTTTGAGAGAGGCGATGTTGACGCTCTTGTCAGCAAGCTTTCCCGTGCTGTCTTCGATCTTAACCGTAATGCCGAATGCGTCTTTAAACTGCTTTTCGGCAGCGCCGACCTCCATGCTGTTCCGGATCTCCAGGTCGCCAGTTTCAGCGGCGCCGCCCTTTCTGAAAGAAGCCAGAGAAGCTGAATCCTCCGCCAGGCGACTTCCGTTATATACCCGGGCCCCGATGCCAAACTCTTCCTTAAACATGGCTTTAAGCCCGGAAACGACAGTATTTCCGCTTACTTTCATGGCAAAATCCTTTTTTGGTTCAATCCAGCGCAGTCTTGCAGCATCCTTTCCCGGTATCTCTGGCGTCATCTTCTCCGGGACTGGAGAGATGATTCGAAATCAGGTAGCCTCTCCGGCATACTGGCTCCGGAAAAGCTTCCGGTAGATCCCGTCCCGGGCCATGAGATCATGGTGCCGCCCTTCCTCGGCAATGCGGCCGTGATCCATGACGATGATGCGATCCGCATCCAGAATGGTGGAAAGCCGATGCGCCACGATAAGGCAGGTGCGTTTTCCGGTGAGGGTCTTAAGAGCTTCCTGAATATGCCTTTCCGTGCGGGTGTCCAGACTCGAGGTGGCTTCGTCCAGGATCAGCGCCGGAGGATCCGCCACATAGGCCCGGGCCGCGGAAAGAAGCTGTCTTTCCCCCTGGGAGAGCCGGGAACCGGCATTGGCAAGTTCCGCGTCAAGACCTCCGGGGATCCGGGCTATCAGGGCGTCCGCGCCGCATTCCCGGAGCTTTTTATGAAGCTCCTCTTCCGAAATCTCCGGAGCTCCGGCGGTAAGATTGCTTCTCAGGGTATCAGTAAACAGCACCGTATCCTGAAGCACGGTGCCCAGAGTTTTCCGGAGGGATTTTACCGCAAACTCTCTGATATCCCGGCCGTCCAGGAGGATCACCCCGGAATCAGGCTCGTAAAACCGCAAAAGAAGGCAGATGAGGGTGGATTTTCCGCTTCCGGTGGCTCCCGCCAGGGCAACCTTTTCACCCGGGGCGATGCGAAGACTGAAATCCTTAAGCACCGGAGTCCCCGGAACGTAGGAAAATGTTACCCCGCGGAACTCCAGTTCCCCTCGGACGCCGGCAGGAACCTCTGCTCCGGCCGCGCTTTCCCGGGGAAGATCCATGATCTCGAAGATCCGTTCCGCCCCGGCGAGAGCGGTCTGG
>NZ_JBGVBR010000148.1:0-3554 GCF_045225735.1 Succinimonas sp.
CTGACCGCATTATCCTTGATTTCCCTGATAGCCGACACGATGGCGGTTCTTCTGGCGGCATCAAACAGCCTGGAAAAGCTCACCGGCTTATCAAACGGAGGCTTCTGCAGATCGGCAGGGCTTTCCATATAGCCGTTCTTCTCGATATGGCCGATGATCTTATTGATGAAGGCGATCTGTCTCTGGTTCAGGGAGGCATCATTGATAAATTCCGAAAACGCCTGCATGGCCGCCTCATGATCCAGCCGGGCGATTTTACGCACCAGAAGACCGAAGGGAGTGTCCCCGAAAACCTTCTGATAATCCTCGCGGCTCCCAAGTTCGCTGGTAAAAATCCGCTCCAGCTCCTGAAAATCCCCGGAGGTAAGCCTGATATTGTGCGTGAGCTTGTGTATGGCCAAAGTATCCCCGTGCTCGCAGATATAGCGGTTTACCCGTTCCCGGTAATCCTGAAAGTCATAAGCGGCATCCAGAGGCTCCCCTTCATTCATGCGGATCACGGGATCCGCCAGCCGGGTAATTACAGGAGCGCGGGAGGTCTTCTCGTCCAGAAATTTGATAAGCTCCCGAAGCTCGGTTCTGGTCTTCTCAAAGCGGAACACATTGTTAAGAGCCCAGTACTCATCAGTCTGGATCTCCCTTATGGCTGAAAGCCGGGCCCGGATCTGAGGCACTGCGGCCTTCTTCTCCAGGAGAGATGCGGTTTCCCGGAGAGCCGCCTTCGCCCTCTTAAAAGACGGGAGATGCTCCATGTCCGCCAGCATGAGTCCGTACATGAAGTTGTCAAAGCGTTTGGCGAACTCATCCTCTTCGTTCAGATGAGTAATTGGAGCGATGTACTGCAGAAGCTCGTTAAGATCCCCTGCGGTGATCTTTTCAAAAGCGTGTTCCGCCTTAAACTTCTCCACGTAGCGGAGCCGCTGCTTCACCGAGATGAGATCCGGATTAAGGTCTGCCACCATTTCCCGGCAAACCCGGACAAGATCCTCCCGCCATTTCTGAAACTCCTCTCCGTAATAAGCCGGATCCTCCAGGAGTGACAGCAGCTTTGCCTGCTTCCCGAAAATGCTCTCGCTGAGACTTTTGGCCTCCCGGGATTCAAAGCCTTCCTTATGCTGGCGGAAGTATTCAAAATTCCCGCAGTAGTCAAAGATCAGGAAGCGTTTTTTGCCTTCATACTCGCCGTCAATGCGGTCAACGCAGCGAAGATCCCGGCACAGTCTGGTGCCCCGGCCGATCATTTGCCAGAATTTGGTTTTGGAGCGCACCTTCTTGAAAAACACCAGATTCACGCACTCCGGCACGTCGATTCCCGTGTCCATCATATCCACGGAGATGGCAATGAAGGGATTCCGTCCCTCCTGCTTGAAGTCATCAATTACCTTCTGGGAGTAGCTGTCATCGCAGATCACCCTTTTGGCAAAAACGCCGTTGTATTTCGGGTACAGCTTGTTGAAGCGTTCCAGGATGAATTCGGCATGACGCTTGTTCTGAGCAAAAATAATGGTCTTGCCCAGCCGGTCGCCTCCGGAAATGTGAATCCCCCGATCCATAAGATCCTGAATAACCGTATCCACGGTGATCTCATTGAAAATAAAGGAATTCAGGGCCTGGGACGGAATGAATTCCGGGATCTCGCCGTCCTCCGCGAAGTCATCCTCAAAGCGTTCCCGGTCTCTCTCGGAAAGCTCGTCATAGTGAATGCCCTCCTCCATAAACCTGGTGGCAACCTCATAGTTGTAGTAGGGAACCAGCACCTGATCCCGGGACACCGCCGTTTCATAGTCATAGGCGTAGGTGGGGATCCCGTCCTCCATTTCAAAGAAATCGTAGGTATTGCGATCCACCTCGGTTTTGGGAGTGGCGGTAAGGCCCACTAAGACAGCATCAAAATAGGCAAAGATCTCCCGGTACTTTTTGAAGATGCTGCGATGGCTTTCATCGATGATAATGAGATCAAAATGCCCGGGAGAAAAGCTCCGGGATCCGTCCGGGGTTTTGGTGTCATCAATGGCGTTCAGAATGGTCGGGTAGGTAGAAAACACCACCCGGGCATTGCGGTCGTCCTTGTTGTCGCAGAGATTGCAGAGAGACATGTCCGGAAGATAGTCCTTGAAGTCATCCTTCGCCTGCTTCACCAGCGCCGTGCGGTCGGCCAGAAACAGCGCGTTTGACACATAGTTGCCCCGGGAGAGCACATCCGTGAGGCTGGCGGCGGTGCGGGTCTTTCCGGTGCCCGTGGCCATCACGAGAAGGTGCTTCCGGACTCCCTGCTCCAGCTTGTCGCATACTGCTCTTATGGCCTCCTTCTGATAATAACGGTCAGTAATGGCGTCATTTATGGGAAGGGATTTAAGATCCTGACATTTCTGAGAACGCCGGTTCATGAGCTTCTGAAGATCATCCCGGCTGAAGATCCCGCTCACCTGCCGGGGCGGAAAGCCGTCATCATCGGCAAAATACGTCTCAAAGCCGTTGGTCAGAAAAATAAAGGGCCGGCGGCCGATTTTCCTTTCCAGAGAATCCGCGTAAAGCCGGGCCTGCTCCAGACCGCTTTTGGGATCCCGGGAGGATCTTTTTGCTTCCACCACGGCGAGAGGCCTGCCGTCCCGGCCCATAAGGACATAATCCGCATAGCCGATGGCGCCGGATTTTCCGGCCATGCCCTCTACCCGGTACTCTTCAAACACGCTGGCATCGGCTCCGGTATCAGAAGGGTCTCCGGCGCCGGAGGAGCCGTCCTGATTTCCCCTGAGGGCAAATTTCCAGCCTGCGAGCTTCATGTCCGTATCGATGAAGATCTTCCGGGTTTCAAATTCCGAAATCTCCTCGGCCTGAAATTCCCGCTCCTTCTGATGCTGTTCCCGGGCTGCCGTATACTCCGCCGCCATCTCCTCAATCTTCTTCCGGAGAGCTTCGATTTCGGAATCCTTGGCCTCCAGAAGACTTTCCTGCTCCCGGATCTTTTTGGTGTCAATCACCACCCTTTCGGCGGGAATCAGATCCTCGCGGAATTTTCGGGGTTCATAGCAGGAGCCGTAGCTGTAATCGATCCATTCGATAAACTCAAAGAGAGCCTTCAAAGACGCCAGGGCATCGCTTCTCTGGATGCTTCTTCCGGTATGCACTGCCAGATTTCCCAGCTTCACCACAAAGGGCAGCCGAACCCAGACCGTCCGATTTACCGCTGATACGAAGGTCTGTTCATGAATAAGAGCCTGCAGATTGTCCTTGTACGGCATCTGAATGGAGGTATCCGCGGCATAGACCCATTTCACCGCAAGCTCCAGAGCCTTGCGGGCCCCGGCGGCGCACATGGCCGGAGCATAGGCATAAACCCTTTCAGCCTCAATAGCCGCCTGGGCAAATAACGCGAATTCGATTTTGTTATTAAGGAAATCAAAGTTGGACATAGGCGACGCTCCTGAATACTAATTTAACCCATAACCCCATGCTGTTAAACCCTGACAGGCAAATAATCAGGCCTGTTTAACAAATCACCCCGCCGGGAAAACCGGCGCGAGCGTAAACAGAAAACGAAAAAGAAAGCAGAA
>NZ_JBGVBR010000149.1:0-11830 GCF_045225735.1 Succinimonas sp.
TCCCAGTGGTCGCTTAGCTCAATTGGGAGAGCATCTCCCTTACAAGGAGGAGGTCATAGGTTCGATCCCTATAGCGACCACCACTCAGATTCTCTTATCTTCCCCATTACACCCTTTGAATCCTGCACTGCTGGCGTTGTTTTTGCGTTTGCTTTGGTTTTGCGCTGCCGGCTCCGGCTTCGGGACTGTTTCCGAGATGTTCTGTTAAGCCGGTTTCCGGCTTAACAGAACCAGACCCGCCTATTTACGCCCTTTATACCACACCTTGTACACCGCATTCCTTACTCCGCGGCAGCGGGTTCCAGCTTTTCCAGAAGAGCCTGAAGCTCCGGGGGCAGCGGAGCTGTGACGGTAACTGTTTTTCCCGCAACCGGATCCTGAAACGTTATCTTCTCGGCATGGAGAAACATCCGGGAAAGTCCCAGAGGAACAAAGGGAGCATCGTTTTCCCGCCGGCCGTACTTCTCGTCCCCCAGGATCGGAAAACCAAGATGCGCGAGGTGCACTCTTATCTGATGGGTGCGGCCGGTTTTCGGGAAACATTCCAGGAGCGTGGCGTCCCGGAAGGTCTGCCGCACCCGGAATTCCGTAACCGAGGGCTTGCCCGCATTCTCGTTAACCCGGACGATCCGTTCTCCGGTGGCAAGAGTGATGCGTTCCAAAGGAGCCCGCACTGTGCAGCCTCTTTTATTGAAAACTCCCGGAACCAGAGCCAGATACTGCTTGCTGAGCTCCTTCTCCCGGAACTCTTCATGGAGGAAACGGAGGGCGCTTCTCTTTTTGGCGATAATGAGGCACCCGGAGGTTTCCCGATCCAGCCGATGGGCCAGCTCCAGATAGCGAAGCTCCGGACGAAGCGCTCTCAGAGCCTCGATAACGCCGTATTCCACGCCGCTCCCGCCATGCACCGCAATATGGGCCGGCTTGTTGAGAACCAGAAGGCCGTCATTCTCGTAAACCACGGCGTTTTCCAAAGCCGCTACCTTGTCAAGCCGGGGGGACGGCAGCGCCACCGGGGCATCCGAAACCCTCACCGGCGGGATGCGGATGCGATCTCCGGCCATGACCTTGTATTCCGGTTTGGTTCTTCCGCCGTTTACCCGCACCTCGCCCTTCCGGATAATGCGGTAGACCATGCTTTTGGGGACTCCCTTGAGCTCCCGGATAAGGTAATTGTCGAGACGGCCGCCCGCCTCCTCCGGAGTAACCTCTTTGAAGGTGACCTCTTTTCTGATTTCAGTTATTTCCTTCATATTTCTGTCCGCTCTTCATTGCAATACCGGTATGATACCCCATAATCACCCCGGGCTGTCGTTCTTCTCCTTTTCTTTGTTCCTATGGTGCTTTGCCAAATCAAACTGTTATCATATGCTCATAACATTTCTGACGGGCTGCCGGATAACCATCAATATGCTTATGAAGGAGAGCGCCTGAGCGGCGCCGATCTTCCCGGCAGCGGGATGCATCTTGATCATTTCCCTGTCAGAAACACCGGTGCCTTCCCATAGATAAGCACTACCTGAAAACAAATCAGCAAGGAGACCATGACAGTATTGATAAACAGCGTTTTGGAGATTGACAGCGCCTCCTATCGGATTATCCGTCGGAGGGGCAGTGAATTCATTCTTTTTCCGCTGCATCAGGATGCTTTAACGCTGAAGGGTTATCCTGCCGATGAGCTTGATGAAGCCCTCAAAAACGGAACGGTAAAACATATGCCGGATCCCTATGAGAAGCTCAGACTGTCCTGCCCTCCGCCAAAAATCATGGCACGGGCGCAGAGCAGATTTGACTCGATTAAGGAACTTATCAGCGATCCCCGGCTTTACGATCCGCTTACCAGAAGAGCGGCCTTCAGAGATGCTTCAGGCGGCGATAAAAAACTGCTTATCAAGCTGAGGAGGAATCTATCTGCCTACTGGAAGAAAGGACTTACTGTAACCGCCCTTATCCCGGAAAGCGGCCGGGCAACAGGATGCCAGACCTCCGGACGGAAGGGACAATGCCCGCGTTCCCCGGAAATGAATGCGCATCTGGAAATGATCTGCCGGAAATACCTGCTGTCTCAGAATCATTTATCCCTGGAAAAGGCGTACATGCGCAGTCTTGAGGAGTGGGAAAAGAAATATCCTGATACGCCGGCGCCCAGCAGAACGCAGCTCCGCTACTACTTTGAGCGCCATTACAAAAAAACCGGGAAGGCCATAAAACCGGATCCCGTGATCATCTCTTCCCTGGATGCTGATAATCAAAGGAGCAGCGCACGCAAGGATCCGATTACTCCGGAACCGGTTTTGCAAGCCGGCCTGAAACAATCACCGGCCGGGAGCGCTGAATCCCCCGGGCAAACTGGTAGCACACCTGATGCAACCTCCGATCTGGCCCCCGATTTAGCAACAGAGGATGAAATTATCAGTTTCTGTCTGGGGATCGCTGCCGGCTTCGATTATGATCTGTCCAACATGAAGCTTCTGGACATGCTGAGCGTGATAATAAGAGAGCAAAAGGCAGCAGACACCAGCACCCTCCTGGGCAAGACTGTCGTTGCGATCAGCCGTCGTTTCAAGGAAACGCTGGCTGCCAGCACCGCAGAAAACAATGAAGCCTGAATGACAGCGGCTCTTAACAGGTCTGCCTGTGCCAATGGAGGATGCATCAAGATACAGTTTTATTCATCAGCAGCACACGCCTGTTTTTGCCCTGTCCTGTCCCGTTATTCTCTGCCTCTTTCCTGTCCTCTCAGTCTTTTCCCTGAAAAGTCCTAGATCCCTGCTTCCCGGAAATTCCGACCGGAATCTCACGGGGAGTACTGCCCGAAAGCCTGTAACCGTCATATTTTTTCGGCGCAGCGGCACCAAAGTGCAAAAACAACGCAAAACTCAAAGTTAAATTATTGAAAAGCTGCTAGACTCAGAGATGGCGGCCGTATTTCCGGCAGGTTTGCAGGCCGCCCTTGCGGATAACCGTTCTTCTCCGCGGCTTCGGAAATCAGACCGGGATCCCGGATATTATCCCGGTAAACGCTTTTAGGAATTTTGCAGAATCGAGGTGAGTCATGCGTAGCTTTCCCTGCTATTTAATACTGCTGATGCCGCTCTTAATTAACGAAGCCATGGCGAGTCCTCAGGATTGCGAATCAAAGCTTAAGGCACTGTCTTTCGAAAGCGATGCCAATAATTACGTTGGAGAAGCCGCTGCCCGGGAAAAGTACGTAGAGGATGTTTACAGCACCTGTTTTCAAAAGACCCTGCAGGGAAATAAACCGCTGCTCAGCGGCATATTTTTAAACAATGATTCCACCTTTCATGTCAATATTCCGGTGTTGACGGCAATCGCCGCAGGAGACATCAGCTATATACTTTATTGGACAAATACAGGGGCGATCGGTACTGGCACTAACTGGTATTTCGATAAACTGATATATACCAGAACTCCTCCAAACGCATACGAGAAAGAATTACACGATTCATCTCATGGGGTAAACACAAATATCTTAACGTATGGTCCTGCGTCCTGGTTATGGGATCCCGCAGATGAGTTTAAAGATAAGTTTAAAGATAAAGTTGTAGATTGGAAAGACAGCCAAGGAAATTCTGTTACAGAGTCTAATGGCACTGTTAAGATCAACTTCAACGGACATCCGGAAATCACCATCACTAATTCATCCCGCAGCTACAGCGCCACGCTGAAGGTTTCCGGAAAAAACATCATTGACAATGAACGCCGGCTGGTTTTCACCACCGGAACGGTAAGCTACACGCTTACTTTGGATATTTCGGATCTGTCCGACGCGGCACTTCAGGAAGAACGGGATATTTATATTGGCACCGCTGTAAATGCACACAAATTCAACTTTACTTTGAACTGCCATGACGCCCCCGGACAGAATCGCTGTCATAGACTCAACATCGGTAAGGTGCAATTCTTAAACAAATACAATGATGAAGGCAACGAAGACGAATATTTCAGGATTTCCGCAGACACCGGGAGCGGCTGCGTTCCGGCAAAGTTCCAGTTTAAATCCTGTGCTGACAAATTCTGCTCCCCGGCGGAGTCACTGTCCCCTTACACAGGCTCGGTGCTGCTGTCCGGAAGCTCCCGTACCACCGGCGCTCAGGGCCAGACCTGGCTGGAGCCGGATCGGCAAAGCCGCAGCGTCTCAGCTGCCATTCCCGAAAAGACCGGCAGCATCTATTTCTGCGGGAACGCAGAATCTCCCTCTGTTTCATGCACCTTTGACGTTCCCGGCTGCGCGATATCCGCTTCCACCAAGGCCGAACAATACATCAATGAGCCCAACAACTCTTTGACTATTTCCATGAACGGCGAGGCGTCAACTTCATCCCTGACTGCGTCATCGGCGGACATCACCTTCAGCGCGGGCCAGAATCCCCTGACCGTTAAAACCACTCAGGGATCCACCACAGTTTCGGCAGGAAGCACCGGTAAAGTGACGGTTCCCGTTACCATCAGTAACGACGGCGGCACCACGCTGGTACCGAACTTCACCATCACCTCCCCGCACTTCCCGGACAGCAATGCCAAAATCACCGGCCTTGCCATTAATTACAGTTCCGAATCCAATGCAGGCTCCGGGGAGTCTGCCGAATTGGTGTCAGTGCCCCTCAGTCCGGAAACCGGCACGAACTTTGACATTAAGGTGCTCAGCCTCCCCTATGTCATCTGCGGCAACGCTTCTGACAGCGACGGGAATCCGGTAAGCGAGCTTAAAACCGGCGCTGACTACCGCCTGAAAACCTACCCCGCCAAGTGTCCGGACAGCGGCTGCCCGGATAGTCCCACCGCTGACAGCCTGAAGCGCGTCTGCGTTGCCGCAAACAAGGTTTCTCTCAGCGGCAGCAGTTACCCCCGGCAGCTTTCGGATGCCTTCAGCATGATTGATCCGGACAAGCTCAACCGCTGGAACCAGAATCCCACTGACACCGCTGCGGGAGTCTTCATTGCGAACACCTCAGGCAGTGACTCCGGCGCTGTTTTCAGCATGATGCAGAACTGCTCGGATCCGATAACCGCCGGCTTTATCACCGATGCGGAAGGCTGTCTCAGCATCAGGAATTCCGCCGGCTGGTTCAGTCTGGCCTCCGAAAAGCCGTACCAGGATTTCTCCGCGGACAAGCCCACCTATTTCTTCAGTCCGGTTTATGCGGTTTATCCGTCCTATATGGCTGTCAGCGAGGGCTGGCTCCACCTGAGCGATGATCTGACCCGGAAGGATGTCATGACCCAGGACAAGGCCGATTTTGAAAATTTCGCCGGCATCCGGGAGATCGGAGACACCTGTCCGGCCTATTACGGGCAGTCTCTGACATTTTCAGGATTAATTACCGGTATCGACAGCTCCGGAACCCCCATTGACGTGATTCCCGACGCCTACCGGAACAAAAATTCCAACGAAACCCCGTTCAAGGCCACTCTCACCAAAATCACCAGGGATGGCAGCGGAAACCTCACCGCCGGCAAGAGCATAAGAACCGGCCAGGACTATACGCTGGAATTCAACAGCACCCTGCCTGCCCACTGGCTCAAACCTGAATATCAGTACTACAGCGCCAAGCACGGCTATCCCTTCAGGTTTTCCTTTGTAACCTCCCGGGCCGAGCTGGCCGTTCCCGAGGAGATCCGGCTGGGGGGCTGGCTGAACTTCAGCTACTGTCTCCCGGACAATGACAACTTCGGTAACGGCTGCAACGGCAGCCGGGAGATCACCGGACTTCCCAATATCAGAAGCCTGCTGCCCAGCGGAAGTTCTCTTGCTGCCAGCTATGACGGCACGATATCCGACAGCGATAAGTTCACCTTCTTCACCCCGGCAAGCCAAGCTCCTGAGCTTATCTACGGCAGACTGGTCTCCCAGATCACCCAGGGAGAAACTGACGTCATCTATACCCCGGTAACTCTGCAGTACTACGCCGGAGACGGCAACTGGGATATCAGCGCCAAAGATTCCTGCACCGAACTCCATCTCCGGAACCCCGTATTCAATCATACGGAAAACCTGATCTTCAGCAAGACCATATCTAATTACACCACGTCAGGCGTGGTAGCGGCTCTGAGCGCTACTGAACAGATCGAACTGGATCCGGTATGCCACGGCGAAAACGCCGCCACCGGCTGCCAGGGAGAAACCAGCAACTTTATTGACAATGCCACCGGCAGATTCAACAAGGGGTATCTGTGGCTCAGAGGCATTCAGAGTAACTGCACGATCCGGGACAACTGCGCTTTGGAATACCGTCTCAGGAGCACGGGAATTCTGGGGGAAAACGCTTTGGATTATCTCTATGACGGTCAGACCTCCAACGGCGGCGTCAGCTTCAAGAGTCACCGCACCTCGGTAAGGATCATCGACAGAAAGGAACGCTATGATTAAACAGAACCTGCGGTTTGGCCGGGGCATCATCTCCGGCATCCTCGCTGCCGTCATAGCGGCCGGCTCGGCCCTGGCTCCGGCCGGAGCCAGCGAAGACGATGCCTTTGTCCAAAAGCTTACCGGCTCCTGGACTGATACCAGACAGTACCGGGACGAGCCCCGGAGCGCCATGCTTTTTAAAGGAAAGAAGGTAACCCTGAAGAATTTCATTGCCAAGGACGTCACCACCGACTACCGCATCTCGGATATTACCAAGGACGGTTTTACCGTTTCCTTTGAATTCACCCACAAGGTTAAACGCGGGAACGGCCGCATCATTGACCGCCGGGAAATCTTTGAATTCCTCTGGCATGAGGATCAGGGGCATCCTGTGCTGTCCGCCCGGGGCTTTGAATATGACGGCCGGGGAGCGATTATTCTGGAGGAGTTCATGCGGGATGAAGAGCTTATCGACGGCTATGAATCCCTCCTGAAAAAGGAGCTCAATAACCGGAAGCCGATACCCACATATATCGAATACCCGCCGGAACCCGCGGCTCAGGAGTAGCGGCGAAACCGAATATCCCCGGCAAAGCCCTTGCTTCCTGACGAAGGGGGAAGCCGAAATAGCCGGGAAATTCCCCTGCCGGGGGCTGTTTTTCCTCGGTGCTCCTGTCTTTAAGTCTCTGATTATCCCGAAAAGCGCTTGTTTTTTAGCCAATTTGCTTAAAAAAGCACCACTCAGGGCCGTTTTTTAAGAAAATTCTTAAAAATGCTTGCATGATTGGAAAAATCTAGTATTATAAGCACCGTTGAAGCACGGAACGCAACGGACTACCGCGGGTCGTTAGCTCAGTCGGTAGAGCAGCGGACTTTTAATCCGTTGGTCGACGGTTCGAATCCGTCACGACCCACCACCGCGTTAATGCTTTGACTTTCCCAGACTTTGGGTCCTTAGCTCAGTTGGTAGAGCAGTTGACTCTTAATCAATTGGTCTACGGTTCGAACCCGTAAGGACCCACCAAAAGTCGCTTTGCATGGTCGCTTAGCTCAATTGGGAGAGCATCTCCCTTACAAGGAGGAGGTCATAGGTTCGATCCCTATAGCGACCACCATCTGAAAAATCCCCGCTGTTAACTCCTTTCGTTCAGTTTGCCTGTCTCTGTGTTTGCTGTTTTTCAGTATCGTTTCCCTCTCGTTTTGGCATCTTCTCGGGTTAAACGATAAACCTGTATTTTCCTTTGCCCACCCCGTTAACCGGAGCAACTATTTGCAGATCCTCATGCATCCTTTTGATATATGATGTCGCAGTCGCTTCCGAGCAGCCTAAAACCGCAACTATTCTGGAATTTCCAAAAACCTCAGTTCCTATCACTTCACGCAGCCTAATGACATTTTTCTTGATGGCATCAGAAAAGTTTGCCTCCAGGACCTTCTGTTTCAAAAATCGGGTTTCATTCTCTATAGTGTCCGGTTTAATGCCGCCTGTTTTCTGTGCCTTTCCTAGCACTTTTTCCTGTGTGATGCCGCTGTTCTTTATTTCCTCGTATTCCTCATATTCCTTATTAACCGGAATAACTACAGAGGTAACATTGTCATTGTCCTCAAATGTCTTGTAATACAGATTCGGCGAACCGTTTTTACTCATAGCTCTCTTAGCTTCGCCGATTCCAGTGCCAAAGGACTCAATAATGCTCAATGCTTTAAACATGTCCCTCAGTTCTGGGTTTTCCGCATCTCGTTCATTAAAAAACGACCTTTCGTTCAGGTCGCTGATGCGAAGCGGCGGCAACGGTTTGTTGTAATTAACAATGTTAATCTGTTTATCAGAGACATATATCTGAATCGGTTTACCGTTTTCATAGTTGTTATGAACAATGGCATTAGCCAGCAATTCTTCAATGGCAACATACGGAAAATTCTGAACTTTTCTGTTAGTGGCATCTCCGTCAACCCGGATGACCAGTTCGTTTAAGATACGAGCGTCAATAAATTCCAATATGTCATAATACTGCTTCCACACTGCTCCTCTAAAGACTTTGGACGTCATTTTTCTTTTAGTGCCGATCATGTCTGTTATGAGTTCTACATAGGAATAAGGTATTATTTTCTCAGGATGATCTGTAAACATGAGCACCGCAAAATTTTTTACTCGCTTCCCATTAGGATCGTTCTTATCCACAAGATTAAGCATCCGAGCAAGTTCCTCTATTGGCAGTCCTTTAGTTATATCTCTCGCACTCGTTCTGTAGATATATTCTCTGATAATATCTAAATTCAGATCATCCAGAGTAGCGTTTGTACTTATAATAGAACTGTAGTGGAAATTGGCAAACTTACGCAAAAGATCATACTCTTCATCTACTCTGGCTAATCTGGTGTCCGCCTCTATTCGTACATATCTTCCCGGTTTAAGGTTTATTTTTTTGTTTTTTTCCGCTTTCTCCGCAACCATAAAAGGACCGCCAGACTGGCGCATGACAATAATAAGCAGATAATTCTTTCCGGCAAATTTATTGGCAATTACCTCAAATGAAACATTTGGATATAAAAATGAACGTAGCGAATTAAGGGTATTCTTGCACTTTTCTAACTGTCCTTCTGCAATTCCTTTGATTGGTAATAAGGGAATTGCTTTGTTTTCAGCGGTATTCTCTTCCTCAATACCAACGAACAAATACTGTATATCATTATTGTAGTAATTATTTCCATAGGCACAGACTGTCTTTAAAATCTTATCCAGCTGCAGTTCTGATGATTTATACTCAATATAAGAGCATTCAGCAATTCTGTTTTTTAGAATCTCATTAGCATTTTTTTTAACTTGCACGTAATCCATACACTGCTCCAATTCATCAAAAAACAGATGCTAAACCAAAGATTTATGTCCTCAATCCCTAGAAATCATGCAGAAAACCCAAGTATTTTGCCCCAATCCCTAGAAATCATGCAGCAAACCCAAGTATTTTGCTCCAATCCCTAGAAATCATACAGCAAACCCAAGTTTGATGCCTCAAAACCCAAGAGAAACCGACTTTCATAACGAGCGGCACCACATTATGGCGTCTCGCATTCCATTAAACTGCCTCTAAAGAAACCTCGGGACACCTCTTTCCACCTATCCAGACAGCTTGTTCCGCAAATTCCTGATCCCTCCGGCATCCTGTTCCGGATGGTTCGGATCATACTGCCGGGAATGCCCCGAAGAGCGTTTTATTGCCAGCCCAACCCCGCCAAAACAGAAAACCCTTCCCCCTTCTGAACATAAAACAGGGTTCTCAAAAACTAACGCCAGGAGATCTGGTTATCCCTTCTTGTCTTCCTGGTCATCTTTTTCCGGGATGTCATTTTCCAGCTTGTTCTTCTTCTCCTGATAATGGACATAGATGCCCAGGGAACCAATGGCAAGAAGAACTGCCAAAACCGAAACAGCTATGAGATTTCCCAGAACCACTCCCGACATAATCACTCCCTTCCTGCCAGCATATCAATGAATATGGCCATTGCCGCGCAAAGGCAGCCTAACACTGTCACCGCAATGCCCGGTATGACTGCCCCGTCAAAACAGCTTATCTGAATGATCCCCCACAGGATGGCACCTAATCCTGCGTTTTCGCAGACATCTGCAAACCTTTTGTAAAATATGACCATATGCGCAAGCTTTGTTAACATCCATTCCTCCTAAACACCAATACTCGCCTTTCCGCCTCTCCTGAATCAGGCCGCAGTCATGCCTGACAGTCATGCCAGAACTTGAAAATAACCTGCAATCTGAAGGCGTCACAGCGTTCTCAATTTTACGATTTTTGTTACTCGCCGCCTTAAAAAAATACCGGATTTTCAGCGCTTTGTCCTTTTTGGCAATTCCGGTTCTATCGCCTTCCGGAATCCCCGCCCGTTAACAGCAACAGCTGTCAGGCAGTTCCTTTGGCAAGTCTGTTTTCCCAAAGCTGACAGACATACCAGACCGCGGCCGCGACAGCCATGGAATTAATGCTGCTGTTCCCGAGAGGAATAAAAATCCCCGAGAGCAGTCCGGCCGCGGTGCCGATAATAGCTGAAAACCGCCAGTTTCGGAAATTTTCCGCGGTCTTCTGATACTCCTTCCGGTACCTGCAATAATGCAGAATCATGATAATGCCAATGGCAGGCAGCGTGGCTCCCAGGAACTGCAGCCAGGATACCATATGCTCATAGAGCCAGAATGAGCTTGCGGTGCCCAGAACTCCGGCCGCCAGCACCATGATCTTTTTGCGCACGGAAAATATGTTGGAAAGCCCCAGACCGGCAGAATAGAGAGCATTGTCATTGGTAGTCCAGACATTAGCTCCCAGTACCAAAAAACCGGACAGCAAAAGACCCTGGGCTATCATGACATAAAAAATGTCATCCTTGCCGGTAATGGCCCCGCCGGCAGCCCCGAATAGCAGCATCAGGGAATTTCCCAGCCCGAAGCCCGCCACTGTGGACAGCACCGCAATCCGGGAAGTACGGGCAAAGCGGGTAAAATTCGGCGTGGAGCTGCCGCCGGAAATAAAGCATCCGATAACCATGCCGGTAAGAAGGTTCAAATCAGGCTCGCCATTGCTGTTTCGGAAGATATCCGCCAGCGAGCCCCCCGCATCTCCCAGAGCAAGATTCAAAGACCAGAGCCCCAGAGCCAGAATCAGCGGCACTGCCACGTAGCTGAGGATCTCCAGTCCCTTAAAGCCGATATAGGCGGTCAGCGTCATGCAGGCCCCGGACGCGGCTGCGGCGATGTAAGGAGAGCATCCCAGATATTCTGATACCGGGAGAGCGAACATGGCCGTGCAGACCCCAAACCAGCCCATCTGAGTCATGGCTATTACCAGAGAAGGAAGACGGGATCCCCGCCTGCCAAAGGAATGCCGGGCCAGAAGATCAAAGGACATGCCGGTGCGGCAGCTTATATAGGCCAGACTGCCCGTGTAGACCGAGAGAAAGAGACCGCCCAGAAGCAAAGCGATGGCAAAGCTCGGAAAGTCCGCCTGGGTGCCCATTTTGGCGCCGACGCTCATGGCAGAAGAGGTAAAGGTAAACCCGGTCATAACAAAGACAAGAGGCAGGATCCCCTTCCGGGCAGTTACGGGAACCGGTTCAAAGGAATAATCGGTATCCTTATGTGCTGCTGCCGCTGCCGGGCCCTTTGCCGCAGCTCCCGAATTGCCGGCGTCTGTGGTCATCTTGCCTGTCCCCCTGCCATTACGCTATGGCTTCAGGAAGGATTCCGCCTGAAAAAAATCCTCCCGAAAACACTCCCCCCGGAGCAGGATAACCCCGGTTATCCTTATCATAATCCGGAGCCGAGGCTTTCAGCTTAAAAAATCCGGCAAAGCGGTCATTTACCGCCGCAGTTTGAGAGTTTTTCCACATTTCCGGCCTTCCTGCCGGGAGATATCCATAGCTAAAGAAAGGCAGAGACACAGAGGTACAAACCGC
>NZ_JBGVBR010000150.1:0-3328 GCF_045225735.1 Succinimonas sp.
CGCGGCACCATCCGGTTCAGGGTATGGTTGTAGTTGTTCTCGATGCGGATGCGGGATTCGGAATCAAGCTCGGCCTTAAACTGATTAAAGCTTTCCTCAAGGCGTTTCCGGTAAACGTTATTGACGGTATGGATGGCCTCCTTGTCGAATTCCTTCTCGTTCTTTTTGATCTTCATTACTTTGTGGTTAATGACGCCCTCGACAAAATCGGAGATCTTTAATTTGTCGCTTACGGTGTAGGAATCCTCCCGAGATTTATCCAGCAGATTGGGGAAGGTGACTTCCACCTTGCCCAGCTTTCTGGTGACCATGGCTCCCCAGGTGCCGAATTCGTGGTTCAAAAATGACTCCAGAATGTCCGTAGGCACAAACGGCGAGGAAATGTTGATGTCAAGCTCATCAAACTTTTTCTCCTTGGGGAGCACCTTCTTCAGGGCCTCGAATTCCTTGGTAAAGGAGACATCATCGTTGATTCTCTCCTTTACCTGATCCATCTTCAGCTGGATGTCGCCGCTTAAAAATTCTTCCCGGGGGATCCAGTTTTCATAAACGGAGCCGTTTTTGGCGGGATCTCTGAAGATAAGCTCCGACTTGGATAATTCATCGATCAGGCTGTCCGGAGATTGCCTGTTGGGCATGATGGATGACATGTAATCAAAATCAATCTTCCCCTTGTTGCCCAGACAAAGCAGCAGGGCCTCCTGAGCATTTCCGGCCTGAACCGCGGTTTCCTTTTCAAAGATGCGTTTCGTGAAAATATCGGACAGCCCTTTCAGGTAAATAACGGCTTTGGTCTTGCCATTGTTTTCCTCGAATTTCTCATAGGTGTTTTCCAGCACCTTGATCTTTCCGAAATCAACGTCCTGTTTCAGGATGCTGGTGATGGTCTTCCGATTATCGAATAACGGTCTCTGCTTCCAGACGCCGGTATTCATGCCTGACATTTTCCGGAGCTCTTCATACTTGGTACGGAGCTCCCTCTGGGCCTTATCCAGAGCTTCATCGGAGGAATAATCCCGGTTGGCCTGAATGACCTTTTGGAAAGCGTCCTTGAGTTCGATGAATTTCTTCACCTGCGGCTGATTGTCCTCGCTGACGGGTTCAATGTATTCGGCATTTTTGAAGTAGGCTTTGCCGTCATTCATGAAGTACGAGTAATACTTGACGTCGGGGTAATTGAAGGATTTGAACTTGTTGGGCTGTTCGGTGATGTCAGATTTTTCGGCTTCAAAGGCGCCGGAAATCTTGGAGAGCGAAGTCTCCACTGAGGCGTTCAGATCCTCCACATGGCCCGATCTGAAATCAAGCTTGCCGTATCTGTCCAGTTTTAACCCGTCATAGCCTCCCACAATCATGTCCGGGTTCTGCTGGTAATACGCATTGAGAGACAGGTTTATTTTGGGAAGCTCCTTCTCCCATTCCTTCTTTTTGAGATCGCTGTAAAAGTTGTTTCGCAGCCATGAAGCGCTGATCTCTCCGGAAGAAACGGATTCCCGGTTAAACCTGTTAAACGGACTGGCTTCAGTGTCGAGCACGAAGGTCTTTTTGTTTACCCAAGTCTCCTTGGCTGCCTCCTCGGCGGTAATCCGTTCCCGGCGTTTCTTGAAAATGAGGATATCCGTTTTAATGTCGGTGCCGGTCTTTTCAAAGGCGGTATCAGGAAGCCGCACGCCGCCGAGAAGCTCGGCCTTTTCCGCGATTTTCCTTCTGAAGGCGGGATCGCTGTCCTCCATGGTCTGCGAGGAGGTGATCAGGGCCACGATGCCGCCCTCCTTGACCTGATCAATGGATTTGTTGATGAAGTAATTGTGAATGTAATCGTGATCCTTCATGTAGTGGGGATCGTTGACGGAAAACTTTCCGAAAGGGACGTTTCCGATGACAACATCGTAAGTGTTATTGGCCTGTCCGGACTTTTCATAGCCGGAGTTTAAAATATTGGCTGCGGGATAGAGCTTCTGAGCTATCTGAGCGGTTATGGGTTCAAGCTCCACGCCGGTAAGATCGCTCTTGGCCATCATGTCCCGGGGCATGGTGCCAAAGAAGATTCCGGTGCCGCAGGAAGGCTCCAGTATTCTGCCTCCGGTAAAACCGGCCTTTTCCAGTACCTTGAAAACATTCCTGGCAATCAGGGGATCCGTATAGTAGGCGGTGAGAGCGGATCGCTTTGCCTTGTCGAATTCCTCATTGCCCAGAAGCTGCCGGAGATTTTCATATCTGACTTCATCGGCCTTTGACGAGGAGTTGGTAAGGTGGAAATGCGTCATTAAGCCGCCCCATCCGGAAAACTTCGCCAGCTTTTCCTGTTCCTCCTTGGTGGCGGGACGGTCGTTTTCGCTTTGGATCTTTTTGAGAGTCTCAATGGCCTCGATATTGGCCGTGAATCTCTCAAGGGTGGTTAACTTTTCGGTTTCGGACGTTATTTCCCAGTTATCTTCGGTGGTAAATTCCGGTTTGGCTTCAGGAACGGCTTCCGGTTTTTCCTCCGGGACAGGAGAGGATGAAACGGCAGAAGAAGGAGCCTCGCGGGCAGCATGGTTTTCAGCGTTTTCCGGGGTGTCCTGAGCTTCCTCTGCCTGCTTCTCTGATTCATCAAAGAGGTCAAAAACCTGCGCTCCTCCTAAATTCTGCGACTTGCGGGAACGGGGGTTCTTGCTGGTCTGAGACTTCTCGCTGTCATTTTGGGCGGTTTCTGTTTCGGCAGCGTGTTCCGGATCTGCGGTATTGCCCTGAGGCTTCGCGATTTCGGTGTCTTCGTTTTGCGGCTGAGCTTCAGGAGCCTCAGTTTCCTGAGGGGCCGTTTCGGCGGCAGATGTCGCTTCGGAAGCGACACGCTGTTCTGAATCCTTAATGACATCAGAGAGGGAATCCAGCAATTGGTCATACGTCGGATAACCGGAGTGCAGATCCTGCAATTCCGCAATCTTCTTCGTCATGAGATCATTGTTAAAGAGGCGGCTGTCCTGCGTGATGGCCAGAGCATTTGCTTCTATGCGTCCGGTAACCAGCTTGATATTGCGGGGCATGTCCTGTTCCGGAACATTTTTGTTAACGACCCGGACGGCCTTTTCAATGCTTTCCTCATTGTAGTCGCGGTACATGAGAGGACTGTTTACGTTCCTGATGGAGTCATAGATGGCGTCAATGCTCTCGTTCAGGTTTTCCGAACGCAGCTTCTTTTCCAGATATATGGCCGGAACGGGATTCCCTTCATAGCGGTACATTTCGGCAAGATCAATAAGGCCGTGATATATAACGTGCTTTAAGAATTTTTCCTTGGTGAGTTCATTGCTGGTAGCTGCGGCGGCTTCCTTTTCAGTCTCCGCTT
>NZ_JBGVBR010000151.1:0-17087 GCF_045225735.1 Succinimonas sp.
AAAAGCCCCGCCCCGGGGGAGGGCTATTTTTTTTGCGGGGTTGGCGGGGGGGGGGGGCCGCCCCCCCACCCCCAGCCAAAAAGGCCCGGACTAACAACCCGGGCCATACCTAAGCTGAAGGTCAGAGCACTTCCCCCCACCCCCAGGACTACTGCCAAATACAGAGAACTTCCCCAACCTGTTAAAGTCACTTCCCAAGATGTCAAAGTAAATTCCCAGAATGTCAGAGTAAATTCCCAGAATGTCAGAGTAACTTCCCAAGGTGTCAGAGTAACTTCCCAGGGTGTCAGAGTGACTTCCCAGGGTGTCAGAGTGACTTCCCAATCTGTCAGAAAAAAGTACTTGAAAAAGGAAACAGTTTATTGAGCTTCTAGGAATAACTCCTCTTTTTCTTTTATTGCCGTATATTGCCGTAAATATTCCCCGAAAGTCTTTCGTTATCCGGCCTGTATTTTTCAGTGTTTTTTTGCTTTGATTTTTCGGATAGCAAGGGACTTGCGAGAGGAAGAAACCCGAACAAACCGGCATGTCATAATGGTTTTAGGCGGGCGGGAAAATCATGTCACAGAGCACGGCTTTTCCGGATGTAGATACAAACATACCCGGGAAGGAATGATAACTTAGGGGCAGGCTCAGAGGAAGTATAAAACCGAGCGGGGCTGAGAACTCATTCGTTTTGCGCTTATTCGAAAAAAGGAAGGGGGCTCATCATGAACCCCCACAGCTCTCCGGAACGTCCCTGTTCCGGTAATCTTTATCGGCGGCGCTTATTTCATCCATGAAAACCGCTTTGGAACGTCCCTGTTCCCTCCGCCGATATTTTCATTTTAGATGATCCTGTTTTATAAACAACCGGGGAAAAGAGGCTTCCGGATCCTGGCTTACATGATAAATCGGAGCGCTGCTGCGTAAATCCCTGTTTTAAGGGCTTCCGGAGCTTTCCGGCTTACTGCGGGCCGCTGCATTTTCCGAAAGATTACCGTAAAGATATGGCAAATGTCTCACAAGACAAGGGGAGATTCTCCAAGTTCCTTTATTACCGGGCCTAAGTTCGCAATGCGGGTGAACTTCTGCGCGGTGAGTACCGGGAAGATGGAAGGGGTGGCATCATGCTCCATTTATGATGCTTGAGCTGTCAGGAAGAACTCTTCTTTTATTGCCGTAAATATTCCCCTGAAGTCTTTCGTAATCCGGCCTTTATTTTCAGTGTTTTTTGATTTGATTTTTCGGAGATTCTGGTATTTGCGAGGATGAAGAAAACCAGACAAACAGGCATGTTATAAGGATTTCAGGCTGGCGGGGAGGATCATGTTACAGAGTGCGGCTTTTCCGGATGTAGATACAAATATACCCGGGAAGGATTGATAACTTAGGGAGGATAAAACGTGCCGTTACATGATTTGGTGAACTTGACAAACTGCTGGTAAGTTATTGTCAAACTTTGCCAAATTAACAAGACAGTTGGCAAACTGGCAAGTTTTATTGCCAAACTGTTGTCAAATTAACAAGATAGTTGGCAAACTCAGTCACATAGCACGATTTTTCCGGATGCAGATACGAGCATCCCCGGAAAGAAATGATAACTTAGGAATCTGGCGAATGACGTTACCATACCGGTTTTAAAAGCTGGTCTAAAAAACGTCAGCACAAAAACTCGTCCGTTTTGCCCATTCGAAAAAAGGAAGGGGGCTCATCATGAACCCCCACAGCGCTCCGGAACGTCCCTGTTCCGGTAATCTTTATCGGCGGCGCTTATTTCATCCATGAAAACCGCTTCGGAACGTCCCTGTTCCTTCCGCCGATATTTTCATTTTAGATGATTCCGTTTTATAAACAACCGGGGAAAAAGGGCTTTCGGCTGCCGGCTTACATGAGAAAACGGTGACCTCCCGGTTAAATGGCTGTTTTAAAGGCTTTCAAGGCTTTCCGGCTTACTTGCGCGCTGCTGTGTTTTCCGAAAATGTCCTGTCAAGATATGGCAAATGTCTCACAAGGAAAGTGAGATTTTGGATTATATTCCGGGACTGCGATTATGTTTCCCGCTTTTCGGGAGCTTTCTTTGCTTTCCCGACATGGCGCCCTGTTTCTGTTTTCCGCCGGCGCTCTTTTCATCTCTTGCCACTTTTTCTCCCCCTAGCACCCCGCAAATGTCCGGAATTTCGGAGAGGCGCGGGCAGGGGATAATGAGAATCAGCACTAAAAATGGCTGTTAAAATCGCTTATTATCCGCATTATCATATATAATCTGCCCTGATAACGATACTTTGCGGGGCCGAATCCCCGCGCGATGCCGGCGGAGACGCCGTCTTTTTTTCTTTTCGGCGAGAGTCCGGATCTGCCGGGCGTGATAAGGCATGTCCTCCGGTTTGCAATCACCACAAGCAGCGATTTTATGATGAACAGTACAGATTTCGATTACATCAAAGGATCTGAGAAACCCCGTGACACGGGATCTGTTTATCAGAGCAAAGACAGTAATAGTGCACGGCCGCAGCTTAATGTGAACGTCAGCGCCGCCTATTCTTATCTCAGCGTTCTTACCAGAGAGCAGGGGAAGCTCCCCGATGAACTGGCCAGTGCTCAGGCCACCCTGCAGCGTCATATCGCCACTCTGGCCAGCGATCCTCAGCGGGCGGAGAATGCCAATCCCGTGCCTCAGGAAAAACCGCTTCTGGAACTTGCCTCAAAAATGCTTCTGAGAAACGCGGAGCTTCAGGAACAGGTTGCCGATGCCTTTACCACCAGAATGCGCCTTGTAAAGACCTCCGAGGCTGTTGACGAGCTCAGAAGCTATGCGGGCACACTCCCCAGAATTTTTCAGGAAAGCAATGAACCCGGCCGCGCTTTGATGCGTTACCTCTGCGAGGTTATTGTCAATTATTCCACGGCTGACAACATTTCTCCGGCCACGGCCCGGCAGCTGGCCCGGCACCAGATATTCGCCCCGGACGGCGATCTCACCCCTGAGGGATCAAGAATTCTTTCCCGTCTTATGGATGCCACCATCGAATTTATCCGGGAAAATCAGCCTGATGTCATCAGCAGTCTGGGCCGGGAAGGGGTGCAGGTGGTATCTCCCTCCGACCGCAAGATTGCCATGGCGAATTTCCTGGAGCGTGCTGTAGCCAGCCTTCCTGACGATGCCATTGTTTCCCTGAGCCGGGAAGAGGATTCCGCTGAAGCCGATGAGCTCAGCAAGGAAATGGCTCAGCGGGTGCGGGGACTTATTCAGCGGGCCGCCCGCATTGCCAAGGAGGGTAATCTCCTGCCGGAAAACCAGGGGCCTTCTGCCGCGAGCTTCCGAAGAACCATGGATTTCGAGACCATGAAAGCAGAAGCGGAGGGCGCGGCCCGGGATCAGGAAAACGCCGCCCGGAACCAGGAGGTGGCCGATCTTTCCCGGAAGCTTTCCCTGGAAACCCGCGGGCTTACTCCCGGGGGCGGGACTCCTCCGGAGGAAATGCCGGCCGCCGCCGCTCCTGCCGCATCCGGCATTTCCGAAGCAGAGCCGGCCGTTCCTCAGGCTCAAACCGATGCTGTTCCCGCTTCCGCTGCGTCCGGCAAGGATCCCGGCGTGTTCCGGGAGGCGGTTACCCAGTCCCTGGCGGCAGCCATTTCTTCCGCAGGGGAGTCCGAACTCCAGCAGGCACGCAATGATGCGGTCACAGACGAGCATGGAAATATCGATCTTCTGAAGGAGTTCGAGCGCTTTAACAAGGAGGAAAATCCCGATCAGGATCAGCCTTCTCGTTTCAAAAAATCCGAGGAACTCTCCGGAGAAGCCAAAAAGATCACCCAGATCCTTTCCAATGCCGCCGCTCTGGCCAAGGGGGCCCGGCTTATCAGTGATTCCGCCTCCGGTTCTTTGCGTGATATTCCCAGGGATGTTCCCCGGAATATTCCCAATAGTGCTTTCCCTGATATTCCTGAAAATATTCCCGGCGCTGCTATTGGGGATCAGCCGGAGGATATCCCTCTTAAGAATATTCCGGCAGACGAGGAAAGCTTCGCTCCAGAGGATCTTCCTGAGGTGCGGCTCAAGCAGGATCTCAAGTCCGCAGGTTCTGAAGGCATGATGGCGCCCTCAGAAGCTCTGACCCAGGATATCCCGGCAGAGATAGCCAGAATTGCTGATAGAGTTGATGACAGAGAAGATGCCAGAATAGACGCTGGAAATCCTCCTTCAGGAGCAGTTTCTCAGAATACCGGGAACGCCGCCCCGGCTCCCCTCCCCGAAAGCTCAGTATCCGCCCCGGAGCCGATCCGGAAAACTGCCGTCCGGACTCAGACGCCGGTAGCCCCGGTTCCGGGAGCTCTGGAGTCCCGGGAGCCCGGCGTAAATCAGCTTAACGCCGTATCCCGCACGCTGGAAGCCGCTTTGGAAGGTGACCATGCTGTCCCGCCTGAGTCCCGGAATGCCGGGATGGCTCCGGAGAAGCCTGTTCCGGCCGCGGTTGAGGCGGAACCAGATTATGAGAGCGTAAAAACCGAAGCGAGAACGATTCAGAACAGCGCTCCTGTAAGCAACGATGCCGGGATGCCGTCCGGAGGGCAGCCTGTGCCAGCAGAAGAGACTGCTATTCCCGACAGCAGCGTTCCCCGGGAAGCTGCAGTTCGCGAGAAGGGCGGAAATCCCGTGACTGCGCCCGCAGGACAGCTTCCGGCCGATTCTTACCTGGATCTTTCGGAAGACAGCGACACTGCGAAGGAGTCAGGATTTCGGAATAATGCTGCAATTAATGCCGGTAAAAGCGGGGAAGAAAACCGCTATTCCGGCGTTGCTTCCGGCCCGAAGGCGGCAGAAGAGGCCTTGCTGCGGGCAACTTCGGCAGGAGATCCCGCTGATGCTCCGGATTCTGATGTCCCGGAGTCTCTTAATGCCCCCAGGTCTCAGCCTCTGTCCGGAAAAATGCCGCCGGCCTCCGGAGATCGCAACGCTGCGGCATCTTCCGTTGCTTCGGATTCCCGTCCGGTATTCCGCTCTCCGGGATCCGGTCTCATCGGAGCGGAATCCATACTCCGTGATACAGCTTCTGGAAGCGCCGAGACTTCTGAGACTCCCGCTTCGTCTGCCGGAGTTTCTGCTCAAACCTCCGCCCAAACCTCTGCTGCCTCGGATCCGGCAGCTTCCGCTGTTTCCCGGAACGGAGAAAATCCGCCGCCCCCGCCGCTTTCAGCTTTAATGCCTGAGGAGCAGATTCCCTCCGGATACGATGCCTCTCAGGAGGAAAGCTTTCAGGACGAATTCCGGCAAATTATGGATGATGCCGCAAGATTCCGGAGTCAGGAGGTGCCCGATGACTCCGACATGGCGCAGCCTGAAAGAAGCGCTCCCCTGAGACCCAAAGCCCGGGAGGCCATGGAAATTCTGGACAGGCAGATTAATTCCGGCCGGGACTCCGTTATGAAAACCCCGTCTCCCGATTCTGGTTCTGCTTCAATCACTTCCGGAACCCCGGAGGGCGCGGCAGATCCTGATATCCAGGGCCGGGCTCCGGTTTCCGATGCCGGGAGCAATGATGATGCTGCTTCCCAGCCGCGCCGGAAAATGACCGCCATTGAACAGGCCTTTGCCGAGCAGGGCATTACCGATGATCCGGAGAACTCGGTGTTTAAGAGCAGCGGGAGAGATATTCCCGAAGCGGAAGCAAGGTTTTCTGAAAGAACGGAAACTGTTCCTCCCTTTGCTCCAGCCGGAGATGCCGGTATCCGCCAGCAGGACGGCAAAGCCCGGGATCCGGATTACAGAACGGCCGCCATGGCGGTTTCGGAGCCGGAGAAGCCTGAAAAGAAGCCCGGCCTTTTCGCCCGCATGAGCCGCTTCTTCAGGAGAGGATCCAAGAGCGCGGCCGCCGGAGGACCGTCCCTGGTTAAAAGCATGGATCTCCCGGCTAACGTCAAGAACATTTCCATGGAGAGCTTTATCCGCTCCCTGAGCAGCGTTTCCGCCGATGGTCAGGTTACTCCGGAAATCAGGCAGATGGCCGCTTCCATTCATGATGCCATGATGAATCCTCTGGGAGATCTCAGGGCCGTATCCGAATGGCTGGGCTTTGTGCGCTCTCCGCTGAATGCCTCCGGCCCACGGGGCCGCGGCATGCAGCAGTGGGCTCTCATGCTGCTTTCCATAAGATTCCGGCAGCTCGGGAAGGATATTGACAAGTTTGTAAAGAGCCGGGCCGTCCGGGACATTATCAGGGGAGCTCTTTCCGGCGAGCAGAAGGATGCCTCCTGGTCTCACAACGCGCTCCGGGAGACTCTGATTCAGGTGGAGCGGATGCAGCAGCTGACCCGCGAACAGGATGCGGAGGGCATACCTTCGTACATTCCGGTGCCTCCCTCCAGCGATGAAACCCGGGAGGGCGGGGTGATGATCAGTCATCGGGATCTGCCTGACGGGGACAGGGAATGGAATTTGAATTTCTTTTTTGATCTGCCCTCTTTGGGCCCTCTGCAGATCCGTACCGGCATCAGGGTGCCAGATATCAAGATCAGCATTGTTGCGGAACGCCTGGAGGCTTTGGAAAGAGTCCGGGCGACCTCGGATGTGCTTTATCGCCGTCTGGAGGAATGCGGCTTTAAGCCGGCTCCCATCGGAGCCCGTCTCGGCACCGTTTATCCTCCGGTATCCGCCGGCGAAGGCTATGACCGCAATGATCAGGATGGTTTTTCAGTTAAGATTTAGGGAGTTTCGGAAGAGGGTATATGGAACAGGAAAAATCAGCCATCGCTCTGAAATACGATGCGGCGTCCGGAAAGGCTCCGGAGGTTTCCGCCAAGGGAACGGGCAAGGTGGCGAACGATATTGTCGCCATGGCTGAGGAAATGGGAATTTACGTGCACCGGGATCCGGTGCTTTTGAAAAATCTGGAAAATCTCAAGGAAGGGGAGACGATCCCGAAGCCCTTGTTTCTCATTATTTCGGAAATTATTGCCTACTCCTACTTTTTGCAGGGCAAAACACCGGAAATGTGGCGGGACAGTCAGGGTGTTCATGTTAATATGAAGGGGTAGCAGAGGGACAGTATCCAGTCGGGTTCTGTTTATTTTTCCAGAATGCCTTTACAGGAGTTTATATGAAAAAGCTTTTGCCGTTCCTGGCCGCATTGGCTCTGATCTCCGGTTTCAGCGCTGCCGAGGCTTCCCACTCCTCCGTCAGCATCATGTCTCCCCGAAATACGGTAAAGGTATCCCGGGATTATACCTACGGCTACCAGTATCTCCCCGGGGATGCTTTGGATGTCTACGAAACCGCCAACAGAAATATCGGCTGGAAGATCAACTATGATTATCTGGATCGGCATCTTCTGCGGCCGGTGTCGGTGGCTTACCGGGACTGGATTCCGGAGCCGGTAAGAACCTGCCTTTACAATATTCACCAGAATCTCCGGGAGGTTAATAACACGGTTAACAACGCTCTCGTGGGAGAGCTTGCCGACAGCGGCGTCAGCGTGGGACGCTTCGCGCTTAACTCCACTCTGGGAATCTGCGGCTGCATTGATGTGGCCAAGCATATCGGCTGGGACAGAAGGCGCATGACCCTGTCCACCGTTCTGGGGAGATGGGGGGTGGATCAGGGTCCCTATCTCAATATTCCGATTCTGGGCGTGGGATCCCTGAGAGGTTATATCGGAGATACCCTGGATACATTGTATTTTCCGTTCACTTATTTTCCGTGGTGGGCGGATCTGGGTTTCTGGGCTCTTAACGGCGTAGATTCCCGTTCCCGTCTCTTGGATCAGGATGACATTGTGGCCAATTCCCTGGATCCTTACATTCAGACCCGGGATTTCTATCTCATGTATCAGGAGCAGCTGGTAAACGGCAAGGCAGCTGCGGGTTCCGAGGCCGGCAAGGTTACCGAGATGACCCCGCCGGAGCTGGAAGAATACCTTAATGAGATCGATGAATAGCGGGAATGGCGCAAACCGTGTGAAAAGCAATGAACAGTTTTGACAGGACATAACAGAAATACAGGACATAGCCGGCCGCAGGGCCGGCTTTACAGCATTTCAGGATACGAGCAGGCATGGTATGACAGACAGACTTGCAGAAATAAGAGCGGAAATTGACAAGGCGGATCAGGAACTCGTGAAGATTCTGGCCCGCAGGCTGGAGCTGGTAAAGGAGGTCGGCCGGGTAAAAAGCATCACCGGCACTCCGGTGTATGCTCCCGACCGGGAAAAGAGCATGATTGCCAAAAGGCGGGCGGAAGCGGAAAAGGCCGGCATAAGTCCGGATCTTATCGAGGACGTGCTCCGGCGCTTCACCCGGGAATCCTACGGCGCCGAGGAGGCCTGCTTCAAGTGTCTCAATCCGGATCTGAAGAAAATTGTGATTATCGGCGGCCGGGGCGGCATCGGCCGGATATTCACCAGACTGTTCGAGTCCTCCGGCTATTATGTGGAAACCATGGGACACCGGGACTGGCCCCGCGCCGATGAGATCTTCCGCGATGCCGGTTTGGTCATCGTGTCGGTGCCCATCGACAAAACCCCCGAGGTCATTGATCGCCTGTCCTTCCTTGATGAAAACTGCATTCTGACGGATTTCACCTCCACCAAGACCATGCCCCTTCAGCACATGCTTAAGGTTCATCAGGGGCCGGTGGTAGGACTCCATCCCATGTTCGGACCGGATATTTCCAGCATGGCCAAGCAGGTGATTATCTGGACTCAGGGGCGGCATGACGAACGGTGTCAGTGGCTCAGGAAGCAGTTTGAGCTCTGGGGGGCTCATGTGCTGCCGATTTCCGCCGATGAGCACGACAGCTCCATGCGCTACATTCAGGCGCTCCGGCACTTTACCACCTTCACCTACGGAGTTTTTCTGGCCAAGGAGAATCCGCATTTTCCGACGCTGCTCCGGCTCTCCTCCCCCATTTACCGCATGGAGCTTATGATGGTGGGACGGCTGTTTGCTCAGGATCCCGGTCTTTATGCGGACATTATCATGTCCTCCGCTAGGAATACTTCCGTGATTGAGCGCTATGCAGAAGTGGTTAAGGAGCAGACCGAGCTTCTTAAGAATACCGACAGGGAGGAATTCATCCGGCGTTTCTGCCAGGGCCGGGATTACTTCGGCGAGTATGCGGAAAAGTTCCTTCGTGAATGCGGAGATCTGATAGCCAAGATGCATGACGCCAAGGTGCCCGAGGAGGAGGGGCTTTCCGGAGAGTCTGCGGCATCTGAATCTCAGTAATTCCGCAGCTTTGCATTCTCGGCTGCTGTGCTTTGCTGAACAAATTTGTTACTTAGGTACATCCTTTGCATGCGGGGTGTTGCTAAGCGCAGCCATCCCCGGGAGGATGTTTCCGCTGGCATGGAACACAATCAATTAGCTCGTCTTCTCGTTGTTCAGGCTTTAAACCAGACTTATAACCATCAGCGGAGTTAGTTTCTGCTTCGGCACAAAACAGCATTCCGCTCTCAGCACTTTTGCCCCCCTTCTTATCTCGCTTTTTAACCAAGTAATTGCAATTATCTGCGTTGCTATATGTGGTATGATTGCATCATTTCATTATGCTATTAATCCCTGAGATACACCATGGTATTGTGGTATGCCTAAATATGTAGAACCTCTTAAATTAAATGAAATAGATGCTATTAAGCTTGCAGGCATCGCTTCCGGAGTCATTCCTGCCGGAGAAGATGTCAAAAAACGCGCCGGCGTGGTACTTGAACTCTCTAAGGGCACGATGATCAAGGATGCTGCCGGCAAGTTCGGGATGCGGGAGAACACCGTTACTGAAATCCGCAGAAGATTCCTGAAAAACGGCATGGCAAGTCTTGCAATTGCGCCAAAATCAGGACGGCCGGTAAAAGGGCTTTCCGCTGCGGATCTTGAAAAGCAGCTGGACGCTTTTATGGCATCGTTTAAGCGCGACAACAGCAGGCTCCCGACAGTCATGGAGGTTTCCCAAGGGCTTAACGCTTCTCTTCCTGTCGTCAGAGAAGCAATGAAGGCCAGAAATCTGATACCGGAACGCCAGCATTCATGGGAGATTGCGCTGCCGGGAAATACCGAACCCCGGGTTATTGATTTGGCAGGCATGTATCTCTCGGGAGTGCAGCAGATTCTCGCTGTGAAGGTAACAGATGTCCAGGTTAAGCGCAGTTCTAAGACCGGAAACGTAATGATAACCGGCAGCAGGAGCTTTGCAGATTCCTGCAAAAACACCGACATGTCTGTTCATCATTACGAACAGCTTGCCGCTTTGCTGGAAGCCTTCATTGCGGCAAATCCCAAAAACAGAAAGCGCAGCATGACCGGCACAGAATTTATCAGAGCCGTTACAGAAGCAAACGGCGCTGGCGAGAAGCCTGCATACCATCTGCTTGTACATGGTTCTCAGGTTGCGGAAAAGAAAGGCACCATGCTTACCTCAGCTGTTCTCGTAACCTGCGCTGACTCATCGGCATGGCTTCTGAAAACAAAATGCCTTCTTGACCTTCTGCGTGCCGAGTCTGGCAGTGCCAGACATTCTGCCAGAATAATCAGCGCTTTAGAGGGATACCTTAGCAGCGCTGATGAGGATGCGGAACCCTTTATTTGGATGAAAAAATCTTCCCGGGAACCTGAACTGAAAGCTGAACCGGCATCTGATGCTGAATCACAGAGCTTCGCTCCCGGAACCGTGATGGCGGAAGTAAAGATCATGGGAGATGACGGGCAGTGGATCTCCTGTAAAGCCATGCAGGAAACAGGTTTACGGCAGAAGGATCTGAATCCGCATTCTTTGGATTCATACCTCAAAGCCGTTGCTATCATTGAGCAGTCTATAGCAAACACCAGCCGGGCAGCGGCAAGGATTGCCAATGAGAAGTACCTGAATGAAACCGTTAATATAAACAGCAAAACTTAAAGCCGAGTCTGAGGCCGGTCTTTTCATATTGTGATAGTGATCGGATTTTGATAGAATTTCGCAGTTTTTACCTATTTTAATAAAGCAAGGGAGTTTTACGGATATGGCTGGAAAGGGCGTGATGCTTGCCGCAGTGGGCGGCGCAGTGCTGGTTACCGCCGGTGTGGCTGCTTATCCTGCAATGGTCTGGCTTGGCAACAAGATGTATGACCAGAATGTGGAAAATTTCACCAAAGGGTCTCCTGTGGTGTATAACGAAACGGAAAAGAACTTTTCTTCAAGAACCGGCACCTGGAAGCTGGATACGCCGCTGGGAGAGATGGTTTTCAAATCAGAAACCAAATTCGGCATGACCGGAGCTGAAACCCTGATTGTGCCTGATTATGAGTCCGCAGGCTTCAAGGCCATATTTAAAGAGCTGTCAGTTAAGGAATACCCCAAGGCTGAAATGCATATGGGTTACTCCATTACCAAGCAGTCTTTCACCTCCGATGGCTTTGTGGAGCCTTTCAAGATCTCAAATGAGCAGGTTTCCTGCGATTTTGCCGGAGTGAAGTTTGAGAGTGCCGTTGCTCAGAATGTGAACGTGAATGCCACCGGAGCCGAGGTTGTTAAAAGCTTCAGAAGCAATTCCGGCAAGTCCTCCGGCAACGTTTCCGTTCCGGGGGTTTCCTGCGTCGGAACTTCTGACGGGGTTTCCGTAAAGCTGGAAAATCTGACCTTCAAAATCGAATCCGTGGAATCCTATCCTTCCATGTACGATTTCCGGGTAGCCTCCTTCCAGCTCTCTGATGACAAGAATAAGAAGATAGCCGTGAAGAATTTAACCTTCGGCCAGACTGCCGAGGCCGGGAGCGGCGTCTTTAACTTTAAGAGCGCCTTATATGCCGATGAACTGGTATTCCCCAACGATATGACCGGCGGCAGCGTTGAGCTCGGCAGAACCGGCATGGATGTGAGGATGGTGGAGGTCAAGGATGCTGATTTTGCCAGCATTGTTGATTTTTACCGCGATATGGCTCTGGGCGAATTTGCAGACAGCACCAGCGATGCGGACATTATGGCAAGCCCGATAGCTCAGGTGCCTATGGATATCAGAATCCAGGAGCTGACCTCAAAGTCCGCTAACGGCGGCAGCTTTGATGCCAAGGGCAGCGCGCAGTTTGTGATCAAGGATATTATGAATGGCCGTGCCGCCATTGATCTTAATTTCACCAAGTCCTATGCCGATGCCGTAGGCGCAGGTGACATTGCTGATTCCGGCGTTGCCATGGGATTCCTGAAGAAGGACGGCGACAAGTATGGTTCCAATGTTTCCTTTGAGAATCATCACCTCTCCGTTAACGGAAAACCGCTGTTTTAAGGTCTGATTTCCGGATCTCCGGAAGGGGAGCGGAAGAATAAGCATAACAAAAGAGGAATCACGCTTTGGCATGGTTCCTTTTTTGTTTTCAGGAAGATCGGCCGGAAAAATCAATCCTGTCAGTCATCATCATCCTGCCATTCCCGTTTCTTTTTCTCAAGAGGTTCCTTGGGTGAGAGTCGTTTCAGAACCTTGTAACTGGAATAAGCGGTTCCGGCAAGGATCAATGCTACTAAAAGCAGAATAAGCAGAAATTTCATAGGCTGGCCTCATTTTTGGAAGCTCTCTTTACGGCTCCTCCGGCTCCAGGATCTTCTGGGGCTGTTTTCGGAGATATCCCACATTAAAGCACGGGGAAAGATAAAACAGCGCGGCCGATCCCAGAGAAAGCACCATGATGGCAGTGGCCAGCCATTTTAAAGAATGGCGGTCAAAGGATTCCTCGATGATGAAGGGTACCACGATGAGCAGGGTTACCAGCACCGCTGTTTTGGCGTACCACAGAAAAGCATAGTTCGGGGAAAAATTTTTAACCATGCTTTTGGAGATGCTGAAGGAAAAGCTGTCCGGATCTGCGGGGAGCCCGGAGCTTTCTTCGGAAGATAGCTGCGGGGATGCCCCGGCTGCTTCGGGATTGCTGTACGGGGATCTTTGGGCAGCGCTGCTTAGCTGAGCCAGCGCCGGCACGGCGGAGCAGATGAAAAACGGTTTGTGACTTACTCTGCTTATGACAATGTTCACCTTCAGAAGCACGGCGGCATTGCCTCCGATGCTCTTTACCGTTTTGGCGAGAAGCTTAAGGGCCTCTTCTTCGGTGGAGGCTTCGCCATAGGCCCGGTAGCTTTTTACGGTCTTCAGAACCTTAATATCCCGGGGGCTTTTGTCGCGGTACATGGTTATGCCGTCAGAAACCCGGGACTTTTTTGCTTCAGTGATGCGGTTTACCGTTACATAGGAGCGAAAAAAACGGCGCTGATGGGGATCCGCGGTGTTCTTTTCAGAAAACTCCACCTCGTCTCCGATCTGAAAATCCAGCTTTTCGTAATCAGCTTCCGTGAAGTAGTAGATACTGCCGTTAAACCCGTAGATTTTTCCGTCCCTTCCGAAAGAGGCGCGGGATTTCCGGGAGGCTCCGGCAGACGGCGCGCGAACAATCAGTCCCAGCATAGCGGTTCCTGCATTTTCAGCTTTTTCAGCATAGTAGTTTTTAATCCCCGGTTATTATTATGGACATTATCATATCTCATTTGTCTTGAGATTTGAAATTTGCGGATTATGATTTGTTGAGGATTTGCTATGTTTCACTGTGATACCGGAGGCTGGGATGACGAAAAAATTATTTATCACCGGGACTGATACCGATGCCGGCAAGACCTTTTGCGCCTGCGCTCTGGAGGTGGCTCTTAGGGAAAGGGGGTATTCCGTGCGGCCGTTTAAGCCCGTCGTTGCCGGGCTGGAGCCGGACGGCAGAAGTCTCGATCTTTGTCTGCATCTCATGGCCTCGGGGCTGCGGGAACCGGAAAGCGCCATTTCTGCCTGCATCTATGAGGAACCGGTGGCTCCCCATATTGCCGCAATGAAAACCGGACGGGAAATAACCTACGCGGCTCTGGATCAGGGACTCCGGAGAGCTCTTTCCGGAAATCCCGATTATCTTATCACCGAAGGGGCGGGCGGCTGGCTTCTTCCCATAGGGGGCGGCCGGACGCTGCCGGACTGGCCGGGCCTTAAAGATATGGCGGTCATAATCGTGGTAGGCATGAAGCTGGGCTGCCTTAATCATGCGCTCTTGACCCGGGAGGCGGTAATAAGCCGGGGTTTTCGGATTGCGGGTTTTATGGCTCACAGCGCCTCTCCGGATCTTCAGCCTTATTATCAGGAAAACCTGGCCACCCTCCGGGAGATGATGAAAATGCCGTTTCTGGGGGATATCCGTTACGAACCTCAGGGGAATTTCACAGAAGCGAGTGCGGATCTTAATTTGGATCCGCTCCTTCATTTATAATCTTGTCAGGATGACAACTAATTCGGGAGAAAACGTTCATGGTCAGGTTTTTAGCTTACATCGGCACACTGGTGTGCGTCATGCTGATCGTTGCCGTGGTAATAAGTATCATAGAGGCGCTCCTGGGCCTTGAGCCCGGGGAGACGGATCTGCCCTTACTGGTGGGGCTGTCTCTGGTTTACGGTATGACCAGCTCGCTGGTAAGTTTGTTTTTGTCCAAGTGGCTCATAAAAAAGAGCTACAATCTGACGCCGATTACCAATCCCCGGGATGATGTGGAAAGATGGCTTCTGGATACGGTAACCCGGCTGGCTCAGATGAAGCATATCGGCATGCCGGAAGTTTGCATTTATCAGTCCAATGACATGAACGCCTTTGCCACGGGCTGGAATAAAAACCATGCTCTGGTGGCGGTAAGCTCGGCCCTTCTCAGAAATATGTCCGAGGACGAGGCGGAGGCCGTGCTGGGGCATGAGCTCTCCCATGTGGAGAACGGCGATATGGTTACCATGTGCCTGATTCAGGGCATCATGAACGCGTTTGTTTACTTTATTGCCTTCATTGTGGCGCGGGCGATTGCCTCCCGTCTCGGCAAAGGGGCGTACTATCTGGTGTTCCATCTGGTGCGGAGTATCGTATTGGCAACTCTGGGCTTCCTGGGACAGTTTGTAGTGCTGACGTTTTCCCGCTGGCGGGAATTCCGGGCAGATGCGGGGTCGGCGGATATTCTGGGAGCCGAACCCATGATCAAGGCTCTGGAAACCCTGAAGGCCGGCTATGCCGTGGACAGACAGAACGTGATTGATAACCGGGATCCTGTCAGTAACTCGAATACCAGCATGCTGTGCATCAGCGACCGGGAAATGGCGGGGATTTTCGGGGACTGGAGCAGAAGCCATCCCAGTCTGCAGAAGAGAATTGAGGTTCTTAAGGAAAGGAGCCGCTGAAGGGCTTAGTACTGGCTGAATGGCGGCTGAGCAATCAGCAGTCCCGGAAAGAGAAAGGCAGGGCGTTCCCCTGCTTTTTTTGCGCCCGCCGGAAGCAATACGCGGGAGCATGATGAAGGAGGTGTGGACAGACTGGAAAGCGCCAGTTCGTTTGGCTTTAATGGAAAGAGCGGCTGTCTGGTATTTCCTGTTATCTGGTTTTTACGAAACCTGTGTATCCCGCGGGAGGGAGCAGGGAAACAGCGGGGAAGGAAAGAGAGCGCGAGTGACTGAGGAAGGGGGAGAGTACGAGTGGCCCCATAAAAAAACCCGGAAGCAAATTCCGGGTCTTCTTTTCCTTGTAAGGATTAAGCTATCAGCTCAAGGAACTGTTAGCCGTTAACCTTCTTCATGTGAGCAATGAGTTCGAGTACCTTGTTGGAGTAGCCGATTTCGTTGTCATACCAGGAAACAACCTTAACAAAGGTGTCGGTCAGAGCAATACCAGCCTTGGCATCGAAGATGGAGGTGTTGGTGTCGCCCAGGAAGTCAGAAGATACAACTGCTTCATCGGTGTAGCCGAGAACACCCTTGAGCTCGCCCTCAGAAGCTGCCTTCATGGCGTCGCAGATTTGCTGATAGGTAGCCGGGGTCTTGAGGTTTACAGTAAGGTCAACTACAGAAACGTCAAGGGTAGGAACGCGCATGGACATGCCGGTGAGCTTGCCGTTGAGCTCAGGAATAACCTTGCCTACAGCCTTGGCAGCGCCGGTGGAGGAAGGAATGATGTTGCCAGCTGCTGCACGGCCGCCGCGCCAGTCCTTGAGAGAAGGACCGTCAACGGTCTTCTGGGTGGCGGTGGTGGAGTGAACAGTGGTCATAAGGCCGTCGGCGATGCCGAACTTGTCGTTAAGAACCTTGGCGATAGGAGCAAGACAGTTGGTGGTGCAGGAAGCATTGGAAACAAACTGGGTGCCCTTTTCATACTTGTCGAAGTTTACGCCGCAAACGAACATCGGGGTGTCGTCCTTGGAAGGAGCGGACATAACAACGTACTTAGCGCCGGCATCAATGTGAGCCTGAGCCTTTTCCTTGGTGAGGAAGAGACCGGTGGATTCAACTACGTATTCAGCGCCTACTTCATCCCACTTGAGTTCAGCAGGGTTCTTTACAGCGGTAACGCGGATGCGGCGGCCGTCAACGATAAGCTGGCTGTTTTCAACGTCAGCGGAAACTTCGTGATTGAACTTGCCGTGCATGGTGTCGAACTTGAGCATGTAAGCAAGATAGTCAACCGGGCAGAGGTCGTTGATGCCTACAACTTCGATGTCGTCGCGGTTTTCAACGGAAGCGCGGAAAACAAAACGGCCGATGCGGCCGAAACCATTAATACCAACTTTGATCTTATCAACCATAATTATTACCTAAACACTTAATGACTAAGCAGTTACTAGAATTTCACCAAGTCATAATTTACATAAAATCACGGGGTGATGCAAGCTGTTTTATCATCATTTGCTGCGGCATGACGCTGATCGCCGAAAATACGGTATCCTGAAGGAAACTGCTAATCCGGGAATACTGCGGGCCGGAGAACAGCATTCGGAGGCGGGATGCGGGGCTTGCAGAGCAAAGGAGTCCGTAAAAATAGTTCGCGGCCAAGTACGAACAAGGGGCGGATACGCTTTTCCGGGAATGGCGCCACGGCAGTCATCCTTTCGTCAGAGAGCGTCCTTCGTTTCCGGAGTGATTTTAATGAAGGAATGATAATGCGACTTTTTTGTATGGGCAGCGATTGTCAGCGCAGTTCAAAATTATGCGTATAGTTAATCGTGATGATGCCGCTCCGGCTGAATGGGGTTCTTACCGTCATATTTTGTCTACTGATGCTAACTTCGGTAATGATAATTTTTAAGAGAAAAGATTTTC
>NZ_JBGVBR010000152.1:0-13585 GCF_045225735.1 Succinimonas sp.
CTGTTTCACAGCGACCAGGGAATCCTGTACCTGACTGACGAGTTCCAGAACCGAGTCCGGGAAATGGGCATGACGCAGTCCATGTCCAAACGGGGCAACTGCTGGGATAACAGCCCGCAGGAGAGCTTCTTCGGCCACTTCAAGGACGAGGTCGCCTATGAGGACTGCGCTGAGTTCGAAGAGCTTAAAAAGCTTATAGATAGCTACTCGGAATACTATAATAACGCCCGCTGTCAGTGGACCCGCAACCGGATGACCCCGGCGGAGTATGAGAAGTACTTGCTCGGCATGACAGATGAGGAGTTCTCCGGGTATCTGGAGAAAGAGGAGAAAAAATACCGGCAGATGCAGGAGGCCTCCGCCGCCAAAGCAAAGCTGAGAGCTAAAGCTCTGGAACCGGAATGACCGCCGCATTTGCCGGTACGGCACTGCCGAAAAAATAAACAAGTGATTTGATTATGACTCAAAATGAAATTAAAGCAAGAGAAGAAAGCATAAATGAACTGATGAGCAAGGGGCTTATCAGGAATGTGAAGGCAAACGGCGACATTGTTTACACCGAGTTTTTCTACAGAGAGATGAACCGGCTTATGGACGCCGGCAAATCATCAGTTGAGGCATACCGGGAACTGGGGTTCGACCCGGATCTGTTCGGAGTCAACCGCGCCATGCAGGCCGGCAAAAACGCCCGCCATCACGTTCAGTACCGGTTCGCGCCCCGCAACGGCTCTGTTCCGTTGAATCAGGTTCCGGGGCTTGCCTCCATGACGTGGGAAGAGCGGTTTAACTACTGTCTCAGCAGGGTTATATACCTGGAAGCCCTCATAGAAGAAATTAAAAAAAAAGATGTGCTATGCGGCGGTGCAGTGATCCGGATTAAGCTGGAGTTTAAGCCGGATCAAAAGCTTGTCATGAGCATGGCCGAAAGCTGCATGGAAAACTTCAAAAGACCTGAAGCTCCGGCGGAATACGGCCTTGAGAAGCCTCTGAAGCAGACTGACATTCTGACCATCTTCAACATCCGGAAAAACAGCTGGCAAAACTCCGGGCAGAGACGGCAGCATCAGGAGGAGAAGCTGAGGAAAGATGCCGAAGAACGCGAAATGATCGAACTGAAAATCATAGAGATTATTCAGCGCTTCGGATACATTCCCGGAAAAAGGGTGATAGCCGGAGCGCTGCTCGCCTGGTACGGCATCACGACAGGGCCGAAGCGGGTAAAGAAAATCATGAACGGAATGCGGCTTGTGACCAGCATTCCGAATCGCAATCCGTACAAGTTCGAAGCTGTTCACGACCACCCGCAGACCGCTCCCGGGAATTTGGTAAACCAGGACTTCTTCAGAGCGCCGCGGCGGGTGATCCTGACCGATATCACATACCTGTACTACCAGACAGCAGCGGGAAGCAGGGAAGTCTTTTACCTCTGCGTATTCAAGGATGCCTACACCTCGGAAATACTGGGACATGCCACCTCGGAGCGCATGGATACCGGCCTTATCCAGGAGGCCTACGGCATGATGATGAGGGAGCATGGCAGTGAAATAGCGGAAGCGCAGAAGAAAGGCCAGGAGGTTTGGGTCCACAGCGATCAAGGCAGTCAGTACCTGTCCACGACATTCCGGGATCTGCTGTCAAATAACCGGTTTGTTCAGTCCTGTTCGCGGCGCGGCAATTCCCAGGACAATGCTCCGTGCGAAAGCTTCTTCCAGAAGCTGAAATACATCATCAAAAATCCGATGTTCCTGTGCGTCTCCTATGAGAAGTGCTCGGAGGTGGTTAAGGGGTACATACGCAACTATAACAGCGTATATATTCAGACCTGTCTGGGCGGGCTCTCTCCGGCTGATTTTTACAAATACGCGGTTACCGGAATATATCCGTTCAGCGAATACTTCGGAGTGACGCCGGACATTACAGAAACAGAAGAAATCCGGAGAAGACAGCTTCAGCAAAGACTTGAGATGCTGGGGAAAAAAGCCGATAAGGCCAGAAAGGAGCGCAAAAACGAGAAGGAGCACTACGGCGGCAGCGGAGGCGGTGTTGCCGCTGATGCCGCAATGGATCCCGAAGAGCGTGTCGCGCATGATATTGCTCTGCTGAAGCGGTATCTGAAATGGGAGGACACCATTGTCAAAGGATGCCCGCAGATCATCGGCTTTCTGGAGAAAAACAGCCAGATTGCAGAGAAGGAAGTTACTTTCTACAACGGCGTGCTTCAGGAGGCCCTTCAGGCTCAGAATTGCATGAAGCATTTGTCCGATTGGGATTTGGAGCATCTGAGCCTGCCCGGCAGCTGGAAGGGAGTGCCCTGGCTGGAATATGCCGACAAAATGCGGGGACTGTTCGATTCAAAGCCTCTTCACGTCTTCAGGAAGGAGCTCAAAACAAATCTGAACAAGGTAAACTTCGCCATAAGATCTTACAGGAAGCCAAGGATGCAGCACTGTCCGGCAGGACTGGTAATCCTTAACATTGCGGCGCAGTGAGAGGCCCGTGATGACACCGAACCTGAAACAGTCCCCATGGCCGAACCGTTACCATAACGTTATGCCGTCTCCCGCATGACAGGCAGATCCGGCCCCTTCTTCCGGACGGCGGGCCTTGTGCGGGCTGAGAACCTTATACTGCTGACTTCGCTGAAGCGAGGGTCGGAGTTTCCTGAGGAATGCATCCAGCGCCGGGTTCGGCCATTCAGGCACGGAGGAGCAAAACTGAATCCAGCCTTATACGACAACAGCCTGTCGTGTCAGCATCCCGCTGATGCGAGGCATCCCGGCACTCTCAGAACACCGGCCTTTGACAGAAACACGCAATTCCGGAGAACCGGCATGACATCCCCTCCGCCGGAGCCTTGGAGGCCTTGTGTACAGCCGTCCGGCGCAATCAGTGCCGGCAGTTGCAGAGGTTAAAGTTCCGAGGAATAATAATTAAGAAGGGAAGACGCCTGCGGCACTTCCTGTTTAATGATTAAAGGGGCTACGCCCCTTTACCCCTGAACTGCCTTGTGTTTCAAAATTTGAAGCGTATGGCAGCCTCTCGAGGCCTTAACAATGGTGTATATGGCAGATTGACGTATACGCTTCAGAAACGGGCAAAATCGCTGCCCCCGGGGGACCGCTCATTTTAGTTCGCGCTTTGCCTGGGGGTGGGGGCGCGCCCCCACCCCCAGGCAAAAAGGCCCGGACTAACAACCCGGGCCATACCTAAGCTGAAGGCAAGAGCTCTTCCCCACCCCCCAGGACTACTACCAAAAACTGAGCACTTCCCCCATCTGTTAAAGTCACTTTCCAAGATGTCAAAGTCAATTCCCAATGTGTTAAACTTACTTCCCAAACTGTCAGAAAAAAGTACTTGAAATGGGATGCAGTTTAAAACCCTGAAAAGTAGTTAAACGCATCATTTGCAAATTTATATGAAGTCGTAATCTTAATCATAATCTATTTACATATCTCCTTAAAATTTTTTCCGTTAAAGATAATGCCATTTTAAAATATCATTTCGAATCTCTGCCGAAATTTCATCTTTGGTATCAATTTCCATATCTTGAAGTTTGTTCGTAGATTCGTTGAATATACCAACATTGATTTTGCGGGCTTTTGCTTTTTCAATGCGATACTTGAAAGCATTTTTAGGTGCATGCTTTCTCACGGATTCATCCACGTCAGCCAAAGATCCTATAACAACTCCGGCAAGCAGTACTGAAGCAATACCACCAACAATCCACCATAAAATAGGCCAAGGCATATAATCACTCCAATATCACAATTGATTCTTTAGCTTTTTCAAAAACAGATTTTGCTGCATCATCCAACTCTTTTACATATAATACTTTTGCATACGTAATCATTTCTGTCTGACTATCATAAATTCCAATTACAATTGGAGTCTGATCTGGAGCTGGCTGTACTTGCAGAAAGCCATTTTTAAAATCTTTAAGAATTTCAATCGTTCCAATAAACGGTTTATGACGCTGAGGATCCGGGTGCTCCATTTTTAACAAACTAACAATATCTGTCAGTGTTATCGAATTATATATCTCAATCTGGACAGGTTTGTCATAATTAATTCTCTTTTTTATATAAAAATAACACAGACCAGCCAAACCAGCCAAAACCAACACCCAAACCAAATTATTCATATTTTCCTTGTTTAATTTAAATAATTATATAAATATACCGCAAACAACAAATCATTGTTACAAACCGTAAAGATTGAAAAAAATTCGTCAGCAATATCAGTTTATTATTTCATAAGTTAACAACAAAAATAATTTACTGCCAACGAATTTTCAATACACTTTCAACTAAGCACAACTATTCCATCTTCAGCCTTTCTAAGAACTGATTTTGTTGTCGAATCAAATTTATCAGCTTCAATTATTTCACATTCAGTAATAGTTTCTGATTGATTATCATAAACACCAGCAAAAATTCCGCAATCAACTTTAGGAGCTTTTGCTATCACACTTGATAAATTTTTCGCATCCATTATAAAGGGAGTTTGTGTTGTAGGATTCAGGTTTAACATTTTAAACCAATTAACAACATGTTTTGCAAAATTAAGAATCCCTTCAATAATTCTTTTTAAGATTCTGACAAAACCATTAAACAACTGTTTAATAGCATCCCAAATACCACTCCAAAATGACATACTTATCGTCCTATTGCAGAATAACTAAATCGCCGTCCTTAAATAATTCCTTAACATCATTAGATAAACGCTTTGTTCTAATATTTATAAAACAATTCTTCTGCTTTTCAATAATCTCATCGTTTGATAAATAACAAATACAAATCATTTTTTCATTTGCCAGATCAACTGCTGTTTCAATAACATCGAACAGATCTGTTTTACAGAACAAATCAATAATTTTTTTGCCCTTCCCTTGATAATTGCATTGCATCACAGCAATTGCGTTTGAGCCCGGAACAATATGTTCCCTTGCAATATCTATTAAATTAGCTCTATCTAAGAATTCCCGTTCCTCAGAGACTACATATTTCTTATCTCTCGACTCCCAGCTCACATAAATTTCACTTAGAACACCTACAAGAGCATCTAACAACATGCCCTTTACTTCTTTATTCATCTGTTATTTCCTTAACAATCAAAACCCACTCACTTCATCTTCAGATACCCTGCTCTTTCGCCGGTTTTTCTGAAAATGACCCAAAATCGCAGTCATTCGTCTTCTTTCAGTACGAATTCACCACTACTTATGTCTGATTCTATGCGTATTTTTTTTATCAATTTTCACAATCTTTCAATTAAAGGATCTTTGAAAGTACTCACATTTCGCCAGAGACAGCACACGGTATTTGTGAGCTGTGTTAAGAAAACAGTTTCAAGAGTCTGGGGTCGTTAAACATTAATCATTGCAGAAGCACCACAAACCCTTGTGATATAAACCTTGGTTCAATGATGACACTAAGACGGCCGAACTAAGTCCTTATTGGCTCCTCTGCTCAGATGCAGCAGGATAACAACGGCTGAATATGCCTGTGAGTTCTTCTCTGGCTCCGGTTTCTTTAAGAGCCTCCTTCACAATTACGCGTCTTACTCTGGTCTGATTCCGAGCATTGGCATATGCCGATGTGAGATCATTGCTGGAGAGGGAAATTCCGCTGCCCGGCAGGAAACGGTACGTTGCTTCAACAGCCGGGGTGCAGTGAGATGAGATAAAAGCGCTTCTTTGACATATACCAAGAAATCTTGCCTGCTTTGTTTAAGTTATGCAGTTTTGTGGGTTAATACAAAGTAATAGAGCCCTTCTGCGCTTAAGGCACTTTGTACAGCGGACCAGTGAAGGGCCTTTTTCTTTTTATGCTTCAAAGGTTGCCGACATCTTCTGATGATAGCGAAGGCGGAAATAAGTATTTCTTCAGCCCCTCACCGCAATATTCCCGCCCAGTTCCCGTTATTCGCCCTTCCCCGGCGGCTAAATTGGACATTTTCGCCGTTACTGTGCTACTCTTTTTTCAGTCATGACTGTTTCTTCCGGAGCTTCGCTATGATTTCAGGAATTCTCAGATTATCTCTATTGGCCTGCTGCCTTCTGACTGCGTCCGTCGCTGCTGCGGATCCCCAGTGCCAGGATGCCCAGGAATGTCTGAAGAAAGGCAAGGAGATTTTGCAAGCCGCAGACCGCGATGATTCCGATGATCTGGAGCTTTATGATGATGACGCCTTTGACCAGGCTGAGAACTATCTCCTGACCGCCTGCAGTCTCTCTAATGCAGAAGCCTGCGTCCTTATGGGAAATCATTATGGCAAGCAGCCCGGAAACGGCGGCGACATTCTGGATTTTGAAAAGGCCATCGCCTTCTACCGCAAGGCCTGCGATCTCAAGGACAATAACGGATGCAAACAGGCTATAGAGCTTTATGCCTTATCGGGAGAATACTGCGAATATGTCAGCGAGAACGGCGGCTATCATCCCTCTGACAAATGCTTCAACAATGCCAGAGAATACCTGGAGGACTTTTGCGATGCCGGCAATACTTCCGCCTGCGAATCTCTGGGACTCATCTATGAAAACCGCTATCAGCCTAATGACCCGGAATTTGAGCATGTGTATGAGTATCTGAAAAAGGCCTGCGACAAGAACTCCGCTATGGCCTGCGGCGAACTGGCCCGGGTATATGAGAAGCAGAACCGGGACAAGCCGGAGATGTACGAGCCCCTGACACTGAAATCCTGCGCCCTGAAAAATCCCTTCGCCTGCTGTCATCTGGGCGAACTTTATCTTAAGGGCAAGCATGTCCCCCAGGATCTTAAAAAGGCTCTGACTTTCCTGGAGAAAGCATGCTCCCTGGGTGAAGCCGACGGCTGCTCCCTTCTGGCCGATATCTACGAAAAGGGCGTAACTGCTGACGCTGAAAACACCGGAAAAAAAGGCAAAAAACAGAATAACAGCATCAAGCCAAACCCCAGGCTCGCCCAAAAGTACCGGACTCGCGCCGAGGAGCTTATGGAAGAGTTTTATTAGCAGAAAAAGCTTCTGCCGGCCCGAACCCGGTTAACGGCTGGCTCCGCCACCCCTGAAGCCGCCTCCGCCGCTATGATGCCCGCCGCCGCTTCCGCCTAAGCTCATACCGGATCGTCTGCGCCAGCGTCTGCGCTGGTGCACGTGATTTCCTTGACCGGCCTGGTAGACTTCATCTTCCATAAACATATGCCTTAAGCCATTTAACAACGGACCTATAAAGATCATTGCCGCGAACACCCTTATAAATATCATAAGGCCTTGAACCAGTCTGCCTTCCATTGTACCTACTGTCTTCAGCTGAGGTTCCGGCTTCATGTCCCCGAAGGTAGCCCCCGCAGGTTCCTCAGACACCTCCTGCGCTAAATGCAGCGAGTCCGGAGCATTCTTGCCGCTGGCCTGGTCACAATTTCCGCCGTGGCCGTAAAGGTGTTCATGGCGGCTTTATTCCAATGCCCGTTTTTCATGTCTTTCACGGCATTATCATCCAAAATTCTGCCCGCCATGTCATCCGGAATGGCTCCCTCAAGTCCCATGCCCACCTCCATGCGAACATGGGGCTTCTCAGTGGTGAAGAGAATCAAAATGCCGTTATTTTTTTTTCTCGGAGCCGATATGCAGATTGTTAGCAACGGTCAGGCTGTATTGTTCCAGAGTTATGTCGCTGGTATTCGGCACGGCCATAACCACGATCTCAGCCGTAGTGGCCTTGTGCAGTTTTACAGCTTCACTGAAAATGTAGCGTTCCGCCGCTGCGGTAAACACTCCGCTATAATCCTGAATATAAAAGTAGTTCGATGATTCCCTTTTCGGATACTTCAAATAAGTATAGGGCTCGCCTTCCCATAAAATTATGCTCCCGACAGCGCACACCAAAGGGAATCCCACAATCGCTATCAAATTCTCAATTATAATTATCTTCCAGATCGGCTTCACCGGCTTTGCCGCCTTCGCGTTCTCGCCGGCTTTCGGAGTTTCGTTACCGACTTCTGTCATGCCTGCCTCCTGATAACCTGATAGCGGATCAGTTTAAAAACACGTAATGATAATCGCGCCGGGCATCAGCTGTTGCATTCCCGGCCGCCCTGCGCAAAAGGCGCCGGAATTATCAGCCGGGATCCCGGATCCTCGGAATATTGCTGAGACAGCGTTTAAGGCGTTCTCGCAAATGATTGCCGGACTCGTTCCCGGGTCAGCGGCTGGCGCCGCCGCCCCGAAAACCGCCGCCTCCGCCTCTGTGGCTGCTCCCGGAGGAGGAACTCCGATGGCTTCCGGAACTGCGGCCGTAACTCCGGCTGCGGCTATAGCTCCCGCAGCTTCCGGTGTAACCGCTTCCGCTGCCTCCGGAAAAGAGACTCTTAAAAAACCGGTATGCCAGGTAGAAAGGGATCAGCATAATGGAAAGCCCGAGAAAGCTGAAAAAGCCGTTGGAAACCCGGGTGCCCAGATCCTCGTCTGCGGTAAGGGGCCGGGCTTCCGGGAGCTTCATATCCCCGAAGGTATGCCCTTCCTGTCCTTCAGGAACCTCCGTAACCTGATGCAGCGAGGCCGGAACCTCCTTCCCGCTTTCCCGGTACACAATTTCCGCCGTGGCGGTAAAGGTGTTCATGGCGGCCCGGTTCCAGTGCCGGCTGTTCTTGTCAGCCACGGCATAATCGTCCAGAATCCGCCCAGCCATGGCATCCGGAATGGCTCCCTCAAGTCCCTTGCCCACCTCCATGCGGACATGGGGTTCATCGGTGGTAAAGAGAATCAGAATGCCGTTATTTTTCTCCTTGGATCCGATCCCCAGTCTGTTAGCGGTTTTCAGGCTGTAGGATTCCAGGGGTTCGGTACTGGTGTTCGGCACGGCCATCACCACGATCTGGGCCGTGGTGTCCCGGTTAAGCTTCACGGCTTCATCAAAAATGTACTTTTCCGCCGCTTCCGAAAACACTCCGCTGTAATCCTGGATGTAGAAGTATTTGGAGGCTCCCGGTTCCGGGTAAACAGTCTCGGTCATGTTTTCCCGCAAGGCCATGCCGGCAAAAGTGCCGAGAAGGCATATCCCCAGAGTCGCCAGAATCTTGGTCAGGCATGAGGATCCGGACGGCTGAGCTTCCCCGTTTCCTGAAACGTTACTGCTGCTTCCGGCCATGAGACCTCCTCCCCGAATAACCGCTGTCAAAAACCATAATCAGACTGCTCGCTCCTGTTTCCTTAAATTTCTTCCTGCCCCGGCTGCGCTCTCAGGATCCCTCCGGAGTCCGGCCCCTTATCCGTTCCGCCGGTTTCCTTCACACCGCCTGCGTCGTAAGAGCCGGCAGTTTTGAAACGGCATCTTTTCGGAAGCGAACAGGAGAGAGCCCCTGAGACGAGCTTAAGATGTTCTCCCGCTCAAGATCGCACTGGCCCGTGCCGTCCGGCCAAACCTGAAAAAGCACCGTTTTCCCGCAAGACCTTAAGCGCGTTCCCGAGACTCTCGGCAGCGCCGGCGGGGCGGGCTGTATCCTCATGACAGGATCAGTCGCTGGCTCCGTCGCCCCCGAAGCCGCCGCCATCGGAGCCTCCTCCGCCCCAGTCGCCGCCGGAGTCTGAACCTCCATCACCGCCGTATACGATGTCGCCCTGCAAGTCCCGAATTATAAAATAAATAAAGAACACTCCAAAACCGATGATGAGGAATGCGACAACAGCCCAGGTAATCCTGCGGAAAAAGTCGTCATATTCATCCGGAGCATCACTCCCGGGTTCCGGAAGCTTCATGTCCCCGAAGGTATGACCTTGCAGTCCTTCCGGCACATCTTTAACGAATGCCATCGTGTCCGGAACCTCCTTCCCGTATTTCCGGTACAGAATCTCCGCAGTGGCCGTAAAGGTGTTCATGGCGGCTTTGTTCCAACGGCGGTTATTCTTGTCGGCCACGGCATATTCATCAATAATTTGCCTGGCCCGGGAATCCGGGATGTCTTGCGAGAGTCCCCTCCCCACCTGCAGACTGACATGGGGATCATCGGTGGTAAAGAGAATCAGAATGCCGTTCTTATCCCGGGAGCCGATATGAAGTTTGTTGGCGGTTTTCATGGTGTAGGCGCCCACGCTTTCGGAACCGGTATTCGGCACGGCCATCACCACGATCGGGGCGGAGGTTTCCTTAAAAAGCCGCATAGCTTCGGTAAAAATATATTTTTCCGTCGCATGGGAAAACACGCCGCTGTAGTCCTGAACGTAGTAGTACTTGGAGGCCCCCTGCATCGGGTAAGAAACTGCGGTCTTGCTGTTGCTGTCACTGGCGCTGCTGCTATCGCTATCGCTGTCGCCGTTCCCCGAGACCATAAAGGCGATAACGGGGCCCAGAACCAAAAGCGTCACGATGATGAGGAGATGCCACCCCGGAATGTCAACAGCGTTACTGCCCTTTTCAGTCATATGCCGCCCTTCTGCAAATCCTTATCTCCGCCTGGTGACAAACTCAGTGCTTATTGCTCTCGCCGGCTTCTTCCGGAGTCTTGCCGCTGTTATCCCTGCTGTTCTTGTCCCCGCCGCTGTTATCCCCGGAGCTCTTAGCCATCCCGCCGGTTTCCTTAACAAACCCGGCAAAGGATCCCGCGGTTTTGTCAATGGCTGCCTTCAGAGCCGGGAGAGTCTCGCTGAGATACTGGTTAAGATGATCCTCGGAGCTCTGACTGTCCCACTCATGCCCGGCAGAAAAGCTGAAAAAGCGGTAGCTTCCCGCGGGATGACCGTTCAGGGTGTCCACATGGATTTCGGAATAAAAGTCGGGGCTGTTCATCACCTCCTGGCAGATGCTGTCGCAGGGCACGATGTCCTTGTGCTCCTCGCCGGGATTTAAAGCCGTGTCAAATTTGAAATCGTACTTGTCCTTTCTGAGATGGGAAACCTCCTCGCCCTTCTTCCAGATAATGATATGCAGAATGCCGCTCTGCGCGACAAGGTTTCCGGTTTCATTCCTGAAGGTCAGCTCCAGCTGATCGGGATGGCCGGGGACGGTATGCGGGGTAACCTTAAAGGCCTCCAGCTTGCTCTTGATGTACTTTCTGGCAATGACGTCCTCCGGTACCTCCCGGGAGGTCAGAGCCGCCGTTTTCGCAATCTCTTCGGAAAGCTCCCGGTACAAACCCATGATCTTTCTGGTTTCCCGGGCTGCGTTAATCTCATTGTCCAAATCCGGAAGCGCCTTGGCCGCCCTTTCGGCATGAGCTTTTATGAAGGCCTCGGTAAGCTCCTTCGGGGTAAATTCGCGCATTCCCTGAAAAATCCCTCCCGGGATAACGTTACTCCCGCCATGGAAGTAATGCTTTGCGAGAGCGGGATTCCCGGACTGCCCCACCGCCACCAGCCGGAGGAGATAAAAATGCTCAAAACGGCTGATATGGGATTCCGGGAGACTGGCATAGACTGCTGATTCCAGAGCGGCAGCCTCTTTGAGTTCCTTAACGTCTCCGAAGGTGAATCTGTTTTCCCCGTGAGCCGGAAGGAAGGAAAGACCAGCAAGAAGAAGGAGTCCCGCCCGCAAAGCAGAAGCCGGAATAAACTTTCTGGAAAATGAAGCAAGGCTCATTTGGTTACCTCCGTCTTTCTTTCGGGATAGCTGGCGGTAAAGGCTTTTACGGCGTTCTCGGTGCGTTCTCTCGCAGCGTGATTCATGTCGCAGAGCTTTCTGATAACCGCCTTCCGATCGTAGGAGCCGTTAATTTCCTGAAGGGTCTTTTGACGAAACTCCGCGTAATCATCCATGTCCTCGGGCTTAATGGCGTTTTCGGGGGCGTAGTAGTCCAGATGAAAGTTGTTCCCGCTGTTCCAGTCCAGAAACTCCGCATAAACAGGAACGCACTCGTGCTTCTCCCTGAGGCGCTTTGCCAGAGCGGGGTTTTTCAGGGTAAGCTGGGTTTTCTGGCCCGGATCCAGGCCTCCGGGCACGGCAAATTCCGCCTGGGCATCCAGGGCCTTTACCGTTCCCTTCGTCATGGGCATGTCAGTACCGTTATCGAGAACAAGCTCCGCCTCGTTACTTTTGGCGCCGAGTCTGCAGGTGATATGAAAATTGCGATAAACCTGCGCGGCCCTGCTGGCATGGGCGCGGGTTTTCAGGAGATCATCAGGCTGGTCAGGGACTTTTTCGGGATTCTCGCAGAGATCGCTGAACTCCTTCATCCCGAATACCGGCACCTTCTCGTTTTCCATCCAGCGGTAGATCTCCTTGGCATTAACAGCCTCCGCGGTATAAAGCTCCCGCCACTCGCTGTTTACCATTTCCAAAACCTCGGAAGCCTTTTTGCCGTTCATCTTTTCGAGGCCCTTCAGGGTATCTGCAGCCAGCCAGCCCATGATCAGAGCCCGGTCGGACTTATTGAAATGGTTCAGAAAATCAGCCAGTCTGGCGGTATTCTCCTGTTCGGTTCCCGAGAGATCCAGCACGGGATCCCCGCATCCTGACAGGACAAGACAGCCCAGAGCAGCCAAAACCGGGAAAAGCCTGCGAGATATGATTCCTTTCATTACCGTCATTCCTCCCATTCCACCTATTCCTGTCATTCCTGCCGCTCCTGCTTCCCTGTCATCCTGCCACTGGCTAACTCTCATAGCTCAAGGGAATAAGCCGGAAAAATCTTATGGAGCCGCCGTCGCGGGCGTGCCGGCTGATGCAGGATCAAGGCAAGGATTCCGAGATTCCCCGGTTCTGATGATTACATACCAACCGGAACAAAAACCTGCTCCCGGGGCCGCAGAACCGCTTGCGCCTCCTCACATTTCAGGATATTAAACGATTTTCCGAAAAACACTCAGTGTCACTCGCCAATAATGCTGCCAAACGCAACTATTTAAGGAACTATCACAAAATTACTTGCATTTCTTAAACCCTCTGATTATGTATGCATAATCCCCATAAGGTTCAATTCTTTCGAGATCTTTTGTCTCAATTTCTTCATCAGAAATCTTGATTGAGCATTCGTATTTGTTTGTATCAAAGACACACGCTTTCAAAGACACACTTTACAGTCAGTCAGACCTGTTTTTGTCTTAGTACTGTTGATATAGTTAACTGTAGTTTTGACTGTAGTTTTGACATCCAATAGCGATTTTCCTGCCCATTTTCCTGCCCATTTTTCAGTTATATAACAGAAACTACCATATGTAACTCTCCGTGTTCTCTCACAAAAGCGTATCAAAATGAGAGTTCTATTTCCGTCTCAAGAATTACATATTATTTTGAGATAATTCCTTAAGGCACGTCAGAAAAATATCCAAAAGGCAACAAAAAACTGACTTTTGGCGGGTTTGTCTGCTCTTACCGGAAAAGATCCTCTCCGGTTTCCACGGAATCCATATTATTGGCCGCTGAACAAAGCTCGGTATCTGCAACGACAGGGGGCATAAGGGTTGGTACTTATGGCACGGCGGGAAAATACTCCAAAAGGCAACAAAAAACTGACTTTTGGCGTGTATGTCTGCTCTTACCGGAAAAGATCCTCTCTGGTTTCCACGGAACCCAGATTATTGGCCGCTGAACAAAGCTCTGGTATCTGCAACGACAGGGGGCATAAAGATTTGTACTTATGGCACGGCGGGAAAATACTCCAAAAGGCAACAAAAAAC
>NZ_JBGVBR010000153.1:0-6932 GCF_045225735.1 Succinimonas sp.
ATTGGTGGCCAGAATAATTTCCTTGTAACGATATTTGTCAATGAGCCCCTCCAGGATATCCAGATGGAGCTCCCGGGGGCCGATGCCCTCCAGCGGGTTAAGATGACCATGGAGCACAAAATACGTGCCGCTGAATTCAGCGGTCTTTTCAATAGCCAGCACATCGGAGGGCGATTCCACCACGCAGAGCACCCTGGTGTTCTGCCGGGTCTCGCTTTTGCAGATTTCACAAAGATCCCCTTCGCAGTAGCTCCGGCATTCGCTGCAGTAATTAATGCGGTACGCGGCCTTTTCCAGAGCCTTGGAAAGCCTGAGGGCTCCTTCCCGATCCCGATCCAGCAGCGAAAATGCTATTCTCTGAGCGCTTCTGGGGCCGATGCCCGGCATAATCTGCAGCTCTTTTATTAAATTATCAAGAAGAGGACTGAATTTCATGGTTTTACTCTGAAAGCCGGAGGATTTTGCATAATCATTCCGCGGCAATACCGAAACATCTCTGAAATCATCTCAGTTCCCGCCGCCGTTTTCTGAAAAATCCGCTGATGCTTTATGCTGAATATTTGATAAAAAAACAGGGGGAACCATTTCCCCCCTGCCGCAAAAAAATATCAGAACGGCAAATTCATGCCCGGAGGAAGAGGAATGCCGTTGGTTACCTTCTTCATCTTGTCGCTGGCGAATTCCCGAATGCGTTCATTGGCATTGTTAAGCGCCGTTACCAGAAGATCCTCGCACATCTCCTTGTCATCGCCGAATACGGAATCGGCAATTTCCACCTTGGTAACCAAATGATCGCCGGTCATGGTAACCTTAACCAGACCGCCGCCGGCTTCACCCTGGGCAACGTAGGCGGAAATTTCTTCCTGAGCCTTTTTAGCTCTGTCCTGCATGTTCTGAGCCTGCTTCATCAGATTGCCCAGATCTCCGAGTTTTCCAAACATAGTTCGTCCTTTCAAATATAATCAAAAAAAGTTTGCCTACAGCAAAATTGCAAAACGCGGTTGCACCGCATTTTGCAGGTTAAAAATCACGATTTCCCGCCCGAAGTCTTATTCCGATCCTCAAGGTAGAACTGCGCCCCCTGGAGATTGAGCTCCAGCCCCCGGGCCAGCTCCTGAAACACCGGACTCCGGAGCAGAGCTTCCTTTTCCGAAGCGTACATATTCCGACAGTAAGCCCGGGCCAAAGCATCCGGACAGCCGCTGAAATCAGCGCCGGAACCGAAATCCGCGGTAATTTCCACCTTGTGTCCCAAAGCCGCGGAAAACTCCCGGTTCATATTGTCGACAATATCGCCCTTAACCAGAAGCTCATAGCTGTCAGGCCATGCCAGATGCCATCTTTCCGGAGTGGAATCAGGCAGCCGGACGGCGAATATAATAACAGCCCTTTCCGCCTCCTGCAAATCTGCGCGCATTATATCCTGAGTAAAGGAATCCTGAACATCCCTGAGATAATGCCGGTGGCTCGTAACCGGCTCTCCCGAAAACGAAACCTCATCCGCAGCCGGTTCCGGAGCCTGAATATAGGATGAAGAACCGCCCCCCTGCTGGATATTAAGATCCACATCCGTAAACACCATGCTGTTGCTGATGTCAGTTTCATCGTCCCCGTCCTGGGCAAAGCTGACGATCTGGGTCTCGGGGAAAGAGTCCTCCACCGGCGGGATGTCCTCATCCTCGGGATACGGCACAGGCTCACTGCCGTAATCATTCCGGGGAGCTTCAGGCTGAGGCGGCATGGCAGGAGGCGGCGGAACGGGAGAAACAGGGATCGCGGGAGCAGCCCGGAACGCCTGAGACGGCGCTGCCGGCGGAACCGGGGCCTGAGCCCCTCCCCGTGGCGCCGGAGCCGACGGCACCGGAGAAGACGGAGCGGCGGGAGCGGCCCGGAATGCCTGAGACGGCGCTGCCGGCGGAACCGGGGCCTCCGGCACTGCCCGGGGCGCCGGAGCCGGCGGCACCGGAGAAGCAGGGGCGGCCGGGGCAGGAGCTGCATTTCTTTGCTGCGATCTGAGCTCCGGCGGAACCTCGGGGCCCATAGCGCTGGCAATCAGGGAGTCCATGCCCGGCACCCGGGTATAGGTGGGCTCCGGAATCCGTCCGGTATCTCCGGAGAGGGAATCCTTAAGGCGTTTCTCCGTCTGCATGGCCGAAGCAATGGGGGAAGCGGCAAAGGCGGCCTTTTCCTGAGAAAGCTCCAGATTGCCCCGGGTCACTGCGGCATTTTCGCGGCTCTTTTTTTCGCCCTCGTCCTGCTTTTTCCGGAGCAGATTTTTCCTTTCCTGCTCGTAGCGATCTTCGCGTTTTTTCTCCAGATCCTTGCTGACTCTGGCCATGGTCTCATTCAGAAGAGAGATATAGTCCAAAATGCCGGAATACTTGGATTTAAGTTCCTGAAGGCGCTCATGGCGGGGATCGTCGCTTTTCTGATTTCTGAGAGCGGCGGACTGATTGGAAACCCGGGGAGCCTGTCCCAGCCGATCCGCCATCTGAGCGCCAAAGGCGTTTCGGGGATCCTTCCGGGCTTCAGCCACCCCGCTGAGAACCGCCAGGGAATTCCCCTGAGGCTTTTTGGGAATGTTCTTGTTTACCAGCCGGGTAACCGCCAGAAGCGCCTCCTCCTGAGCGGAAGCAGCCAGAGCCGGAAAACGCACCCGGCGCTTTTCAGCTATTCTCCGTTTTTTTTTAAATTAAAGGCCAAAAGCCGGAGGAGAGTCATTTCAAAGGCGGAAAGTCCGTCCGGAGCATAGGGAAGCTCCCGGCGTCCTTCCAGGACAATCTGATAGTAAAGCTGCAGCTCTTCAGGAGAAAACTTCCGGGCAAACTCGGCCATGAGATCCCCTTTAAGGCAGTAGTGATCCTCGCAGGGCCCGGCTACCTGATAAAGGGCCAGATCATGAAATATCTGGGCCAGCCGCACATGAAGAGCATCGAAATCCGGAGTTACGCCGGACACGGTCTCCAGCACCCCGGATAACCGGGCGCCGCTGTTCTCCGCGATAACATTGAGAATTTCCGTCAGATAGGAGGTATCCAGAGTTCCCAGCATGGCGGTAACTCCGGCAGAGGTAACCCGGCCGCCCCCCAGAGCAATGGCCTGATCCGTAAGACTGAGAGCATCCCGCATGCTGCCCCGGGCGGCCCGGCCCAGCTCCGTGAGAGCGTCCTCCTCGAAGCTGATTTCCTCCCGATTCAGGATGTTTTTGAGCTGATTTCTGATTTCGTCCAGAGTCAGCGCCTTAAGCTGAAACTGGAGACAGCGGGAAATCACGGTAACCGGAAGCTTCTGGGGATCGGTGGTGGCCAGAATGAACTTAACATATTCCGGCGGTTCCTCCAGGGTTTTCAGGAGAGCATTGAAGGATCCTCCGGACAGCATGTGCACTTCGTCGATAATGTATACCTTGAAGCGGCCTGCCTGCGGACTGTACTGCACATTGTCCAGAATGTCCCGGGTATCCTCCACCTTGGTGCGGGAGGCGGCGTCGATCTCGATAAGATCCGGGAAGGTACCGTTCTGAATGGCCTGACAGTTATCGCACACGCCGCAGGGCCTGGAGGTAATGCCCTCCTTGCAGTTGAAGCACTTGGCCAGAATTCTGGCGATAGTGGTCTTGCCCACGCCCCGGGTGCCGGTAAGCAAATAGGCATGATGGAGTCTCCCGGAGTCCAGAGCATTGGACAGGGCTGCAAGAACATGAGTCTGCCCTACCACATCCTGAAATGTCTGCGGTCGGTATTTCCGCGCCAGAACTGTATATGAAGCCATAATCGTCCGTAAAAGCTCGGTCTGCTTCCCGGGAAGCTTATCCGAAACATGAAATAGATAAAAAAACACAAGCCCGGGGGCATTTTACAGAATTTTCCGCAAATTGTTTACCGCATTTGTTTGCCGCAGCGCCAGGACGGCAGGAAAATTTCAGACCTGCTGCCGTTTCCTTTGACAAAGCCGGTCTTCTGCCGCTGCTAATTCTTCTGATGCAGGAGCTCCACCGAGGATGACGATTTGTTCCGGTAAACATGGCCCACTAAGGTAAAGTCATTCTTCTTGCTGATGCTCACAAAGGCATTGAAGGAGTCATATTCCGGATACTTGTCACTAGGAGACGAACGGGAGGACAGCCGATTGGGCTTGACGCTGCCCTCGAAAATCACGTATTCCGTGTCATCGGTGAGTTCGCCGTCATACCAGATGCGGACGCGGTTTCCGGAAAACTCCGCGCGGCAGTCCCGGCCGAAATGCTTCCCGATCCAGACCCCCTGCAGCATTTCCGGTGTGGGATCATCGTAAACAGGCTCGCTGGATCCCTCCGTGGTGAAATCATAGCCCTGCTTTTTGGCAAAGGAGCGGAAGGTTTCATAGATGGCGCAGGAAGCCGCTCTCTCCAGGAGCGGAAACACGTTATTGTTCCGGTAAATAGACTCCCCGGAGGCAAACCTGACGCTCAGGGTTTCTCCGTCTCCCGAAGGCAGTCCGTCAGTATGACTCACATGCCCGTTATCCCGGCTGAGATTATATTTTCTGACAAGCTGCATCAAAGCCGCAGGAAGTCCGTCATCCGGAACCCGGTACTTCACCAGAAATCTGGTGCCGTCCCGGTGCCGGCTCTCGCCGCCGCCCCGGGCCTCCACCGCAACATTGCCGGCATCATCCTTTTCCATCCTGACAGCATAGGAGGGACAGCTTTCCGCGCCCTGCTCGGGAATCGCCAGCATGGCCATGCGGGTCATGGCATTGAAGGAAAAATAGGTAATGTCTTCAGACTTGATCTCCTGAGACACGGATTTATCCCAGTACTCATGATGCCCGCCGCATACCGGCACATCCTCTTCCGGATTAACCACGGCCATAACCGCCCCCGTAACAGCCCCTATAGCAGCAAGGCCGGCCATAATAAAGACCGCTGCTTTAATCTTCGCACCTGATACCATCGATTTCCTGCTCCCTGACACCCGAATGGCGCCCCGGACTCTTAACGGATTATGCTCCGTCAAAATTCAAAACAGAGAATACCTTAATCCCGAATTCCTGCTGGATTTTCAGAGCGCCGCCCAGCCCCGCCAGATTGATGGCAAAGGAGGCTCCCATAACCCGGCCGCCGCAGCGCTGCACCAGTTTAATGGCGGCTTCCATTGTGCCTCCGGTGGCAATAAGATCATCCACTATCAGCACCCGATCCTCCGGTCTTATGGCATCCTGATGAATCTCCAGAGTGTCGGATCCGTATTCCAGTTCATAATCCTCGCGGTAAACCTCCCGGGGCAGCTTCCCCTTTTTGCGAATCATGACGAGACCGGAATTCAGGGCTGCGGCTACCGGAGATCCGAACACAAAGCCCCGGGCTTCGGTGGCGGCAACCTTGGATATCCCCATGTACCTGAAGGAGTCTGCCATGGCTTCGCAAAGCATGGCAAAAGCCTTGGGGTTCTCGCAGAGCGAGGTGATGTCCCGGAAAATGATCCCCGGCTTCGGGAAATCGGGAATGGATTTTAAACTCGCATTAAGAAATTCTAAACACTCTGCACTGATCACAATTAGTCCTCCGCTGACTGACGGGGTGTATCACTGAAAATGATCCCCGAGAAAATAATATCACACCGGAGACCCGGGCAACATGAGATCCTCCGGTAACAGCGATCTTTTCTGACAGAGGCGGCAAAACCGCCCCCGTCCGCAGTCCCGTTCTCTGAAAAACTTCTTTGAAAACCTTATCTTCAAAAACATTGAAAAAAAATGTAACCTTGGCATTATTGTCTCGTTGTGAGAATGCTCACAGCGTATAACTGTATATGATATGGAGTTCCAAATGCTGACAACTGAGAAAGTTAACGAAATTCTGAAGACCCTGGGAGACGGCGATCTCTGCCTTGACCAAAACAACCACTGCGTCATTATGACCGGCCGGGACGAAGATGCCTTCGCCATTCATCTGAACTTCAATCCTTCTTCCGGTCAGGTATTGCTGGCCTCCGACATCGGCGAAATGCCGGAGAACCCCAAGACGCAGCTTTTAACCGCTCTGACCATGCTCAGAACAAATTTCGGCTGGAGCATGCCCGCGGATCAAACCGTAGCCTTCTCTGATACTGCGGAAGTCTTTGTGCTGCAGCAAAGATACTCCGAATCCGGCGAAGACTCTCTGGAAAGCTGTCTCCTCAGCTTTGCGGAAACCCGGGAGGCCTTTCAGGAGTATTACCAGGAAACGGTAAAGGACATTGAGAAGAATCTCCGGGAAGAAAAGGAGCTTGATAAATACGGCTTCGTAATAACCGACGATGACGACGATGATGACGACGAGGCAGAGGAAAACGCCGCAGTCCCGCCCTTTTCTCCGGAAATGAATACCATGGCGGTTTAATCAAAAAGATTGTTCCGGCAGGGAGTATGTTCTCCCTCCCTGCCGGTTATCCGGAAGCCCATGCGGCTTCCGGCAGGAGGACGCGTTTTTTTAATCAGGAAATAATCCGAAAATGACACTTAATCTTACTGTAAACAGGGATCTCGGGAAGATCTTCAACAGCATAGATAATCCCCATAACAATGCTGTTAATAACACGGGCGCCAAGGTTATCATCAACGCAGCAGGCCAGGTAGAGGTCAGCAACCGGAGCCGGGGACTTTTCTCTTTCAACTCCCCATCCATTAACCAGGAATCCCGGCGTACGCTGGATACCCTCAGGCGGTCGCTTGTAGATAGCCTGAATGAGGTTGAAGGAGCTGCTGACAAGGTAGACAACATTTTGAAAAAGCACCTTAACGAAAGACAGTTAAGCGGCAAGCAGCGTCTCACCCTCCGGGATCTCATCTCCATCAGAAGCACCTTCATCTCCCTGAAGACCATTCGCAGTCTGGCGCAGGAATTCCAGCAGCCTAATCAGGTTCAGCAGCAGGGAAATCAGCGCGGGCAGGCAGACCATGTAAGCCCCCGC
>NZ_JBGVBR010000154.1:0-2273 GCF_045225735.1 Succinimonas sp.
CCATATTTAACGGGGAACTCTATGACCTGTGGGACAACCAGAAAAAGCTCAATACCCCGGCTCTCATTGACTATGCCTTTACTCATATCCCGCTGGACAGCCTGAGAAAGGCATCCGGGCTTAATGAAATAGTTCTCCCGGCCAAAAACTCCGGCGGCATCAACAAGGGAAGAGAAGTGTTTATCTTTGCCGATCCCCGGGATACCGGCACCGTCCAGCTCCTTAAAGACATTACCGACAACATCAATTCCGCCTATTACATGATCAGAATTATCCTGCTCAATTCCACCGGAGACAGCAATACCGAAAAGCTCCTTCATGATTTTGCCTGCTCCAACGCCACCGCGAAGGAAAAGGCTTTGTCGATCCTCAAGCAGGATTTCAAGGTGGTTTTCCAGACCGCGAAGCAGTGCAAAGCGGATGACCGGATGCAGAGAAACCGGGAGCTGGCAGCCACCCTGGGAGTCCGGAAGCTGCCATTCCTTGTTACCCCCTCCGGACGCTATGCCGAGGGAGCCATAGACGAACCTTTTGACTATATCCAGAACATCAGGAAATAACCCCGGGTTCCGGAAAAACGTTACTGAAATTTAAAGACATTTAGATAGGACATGCCATTATGATGCTACTTACCGTGCGCAAGAAAAAAGACGACATGGTTATCCCGAACGAGGAAAGAGCCTCCTCCCTTATTACCGTCCAGGCTTATGACAAGGATGACGATATCTTCCTGTGCGATGACAAGACCCTTTCCGCCAGCTATATGTGTACCCCGGTAACCGGGTGCGACGAACAGCTCCAGGAGAGAATCAACGGCTTCCTCAATTCCGAATATCCCTCCGGCTTTATCCTTCAGTTCTGCCTTTTCCGGAGCCCGGACATCCTGCGGCAGAAGCAGGCCATGATGCAGATCCGCGAAAACTACCAGAAAACCGATCCCTTCGCATACCAGGTAATGTGCGAAAGAGTCAAATTTCTGGAGGAGCATACTCACAAGAACCTGGTATCGAACAGCCGCCGGGGCTACTACGATTCCGGCATAGTGGTGGACGTGAAGCTGGTTATTTCCGTGAAGATGAAAATAGGCAGCATCCAGCCGGAACCGGATGACAGCGTTAAATTCAAGCAGATCCTTACCAGAGTCGAGGCCGGCATGAACTCGTGCAGCCTGAATGCCCGCCGCATGAATGTTAAGGAGTATATCCGGTTTATGCAGACTATCGTGAACTGGAATGATCCGATCTGGGAACGGCAGGATCAGTATTCGGAGATCTGGGAGCCGGATAAGCCCATCTGCGAGCAGATCTTTGACCCTAACGAGGTGCTGGAAGTCTCCAAGAGGGATCTCCGCATCGGTGACAAGATGTTCATAAAGACGCTTTCCGCCAAAAAACTCCCGGAAACCATGTACTGCGGCGACGCGATCACCTTTGTGGGCGATCTCATGGGCGGGAATTCCTCTTTGAAGCAGAACTACATGGTATGCGTGAATCTGTTCTATCCGGCGATCCAGCAGACCAAGGACGCAATCGAGAGAAAACGCCAGTTTACCGTTAATCAGGCGCAAGGCAATATCACGAAATTTGTCCCTGTTTTGAAAGACAAGGAAAATGACTTCCAGGTGATGTATGACTCCCTGATAAAGGGAGACAAGCCGGTGCGGCTTTCCTACACGCTGGTGCTGTTCTCCCGGAGCCAGGAGGAATCCGATTACGCTGCAATGACCGCCCGGAACGTCTGGCGTGAAAAGAGATTCGAGCTCATGGAAGATGACTGCATCATGCTTCCGATGTTCATCAACTGTCTCCCCATGTGCGCCGACCCCAAAGCCATAAACACGCTTTTCAGATATAAAACCCTGACCACTCCCATGGCCGCCACCCTGATCCCCATTTTCGCGGAATGGAAAGGCACCGGCACCTACCATGCGTCCCTGCTGTCCAGAAACGGCCAGCTTATGTCCCTATCCCTGCACGATTCGGACACGAACAAAAACGCGGTAATCGCGGCGGAATCCGGTTCCGGAAAATCCTTCCTTATCAATGAGATCATCTTTTCCTACTTGTCTGAAGGAGCCCAGATCTGGGTTATCGACGCGGGCAAATCGTATCAGAAATTAAACGAGCTCCTTCAGGGCGACTTTTTGCAGTTCGATGAAGAAACCAAAATCTGCCTCAATCCTTTTGAGCTTATTTCAGACTATACTGATGATGAGGATGCGGTGGTGCAGCTGGTGGCCAACATGGCATCTCAGTCAAACAGGCTTACAGAAT
>NZ_JBGVBR010000155.1:0-4991 GCF_045225735.1 Succinimonas sp.
CTCCAGGTCTTGATAAGACGGAGATACTGAGCCCGGTCCTCGTTTTCCAGAGCGGTCATTTTGGCGTCGAAGTCCGGCATCCCCTCAAAAACATAGTCCCCCAGGCGGAATTTGAGGTATCCGGAAAGGCGGTAACCGAGATAAAAGCCCTGAAGGCACCGGGGAGCTTTGGCGAGATACTCTTCATCCATGTTTTCCTTAAGATCCCGGAGGAGCTCGTTAATCTCCGGAGGATTTCCCAGAGCCAGGGAGGCAAAGATACTGAGACTCCCGGCCCGGAAAACGCGAAGAGCCTCCTCGAGAAAGGGATCCTCTTCGTTTCCGGCGCTGGCGATTTCCGCAAGCTCTTTTCCGAAAGCGGCGAGACTGTCAAAGGTTCTTCCCAGACATACCGCCTTCCGGCATTTTTCTGAAAACGAGTACCCCATGGCCAGAAGCGCATCGTTAGGGTCAGCGCCGCCATGGGTGGCTATCTCCTTTATGGCTTCCAGGATGCGGCGATCCGCGATTTTTTCCGGACTTTGGGGATCGGCATTCCCCGAGTAATTTATCCAGGAGCCGGAACTGATAAGCAAAAAGGCTTCATCGGCTTCCTTTTTGGCCGCGCCGTCATTCCCGGAAACCCGGACAGCCAGATCAAAAATATGCTCCGAAAGCTCCTGAAATGAGCCGAATTCCCGGCCGGCCAGGAAGATGCCCTTAACGCCGGGGGTCAAAGCATACATCGCATCATGAAAGATCCGGAGATTAGCGCTTTTGCCGGAGCCCAGAAGGTTTTCCGCCTTCTGGCAGATCTCGGACTTTTTGCTGTCCAGGTACCCGAAATGATGGGTGAGGAGTCCCCGGCCCAGATCCCGAATGCCCTGCATCGGCTTCTTCAGCATGGCCCGGGCCAGCTCTTCGGGAGTATTCAGGACTTCATCCTCAAAGCGATACGGGAGGAACTTATGGGGGAATTCCCCGGAAGCCGCTTCAGCGCTTTCTCCCGGCACCGGAACGTCTTCTCCCGCAAGCCAGCGTTTAACCTCCGGGTAGCCCCATCTCCGGTTGGGATTATCCGGTTCGTTTCTGTGGGAGAGATCCTTGTAGGTAAGTCCCTGCACCAGCCGTTTCAGGTCGGCCGGGAAATTCTCCGGGAATTCGATTTTGTTAATGGAGGCCAGTCTGGCGGCTTCCTCGGCGGAAAGACCGGCATTCTGGAACGGGGTCTGGCCGGTATAAAGCTCATAGACGGTGATGCCCAGAGCGTAATAGTCGGTTTCCCGGTGGAAGATGCCCTGCAAAGCTTCGGGAGCGGCGTAGAAAGGCGTCATGCCGGTCTGGGTGACCACAAAGGTGTTATTGCCGGCATCGGAGCTGATGCCGAAGTCAATGAGAACAATATGCTCGCCGGTATCATCGGGGATCAGATTCCCGGGTTTGAGATCCTTATGGAGAATGCCGGCCTCATGCACGGATCTTAACCCTTCGATCACCGAGGGGATGATCAGGCTTCTGAGCTCCTCCCCGGAAAACCGTTCCCCCGAGGCCAGCACGTCTGAGAGAGCCGGCATTTCATAATAGGGACGAATGACATACTGGTGCCCTTCATAAACGCCGTAGCTTTCCAGCGTGGCCACAAAGGGACTCCGGACTTCCCGGAGCTTGTTCAGGATATCCTGCTTTACGGCGTTTTCCCGGCGGTAGTATTTCAGGATATAGCGTTTTTTGTCCGCCGCATCGGTTTTGGAGCAGAGATAGATATCGGCTTCTCCGGACATGATATCCAGCCGGGTGTCCACATGAAAGCCGTCCAATACCTGTCCGGAAATCTCCGGAAGCTTCTGGAAGCTGTTAACCCGGGTGCTTTTAAGCTTGTTCAGAAAAGAGGAATTTACCTTGGTTTCGGTCATTCATGATACTCCTGAAAAATCCCCTGCCGGGCGACACTGCAAAATTACTGCCATGATAAGAGAACATAAGGACGCAGGCAACGATGCCGGCTGTCTTTTGTTAAGACAGGCCGGATCGGAGGGGGATCTCATTTGAAAACCGCCTCTTCTGAACCAGGATGCGGACAATTATGTCCGGCTTGAGACCGGGTTACTTATCCTGCGGGAGACAAATCTTCTGATTAGGGCTTTGGGGGGTATCGGGATAGAGGTATTCCGCTTTTCCGGAAGTCAGAAGTTCCTGTATCACTTCCCGCACCGTGTCGGTAAGCTTTAGATAGCCCAGATTGACAGCAATTTCCCTCATGGACAGCGGGCCCTTTCTTTTGAGAAGCTTGAGAATCTGGTTCCTGATGTCTTCGCGGGTCATTCGGGCTCTTTTTTGGCGGGAGACGGCCTTATTGATCCGGGCAGCTCTGGGAGAATCCTTTTCCAAAAATATCGGGTGTATCGGCAGAATGACCCTGAGGTAACTCCGGTCTTCATCGGTCTTAAAAATCGGGAGTCCGGAACCGTTGTTCTTCATCGCACTGAAAATCAGCGGCACCCCGGTGTTGCGGGCCTCAGCCATTTTAAGTTCTTTAAGGAAGTCTCCGATTCTTCTGTTACGATAACGGTTGGAAACCATCACTCCCTTTGCCATATCTTCGTCGGTAATAGAACGATCCGGCCCGGGAACGCTGAGAATATCAAGCTGTTCCGGAGTTATGGTAACGGTGATGGGTTCATATATCTCGTACGAGCGATGGTATACGGCATTAGTCAGAGCTTCTTCAATGGCTGTATACGGCCAGTTGAAAACCCGCACAGCTTCCGCCTGATCCGGAACTTTGGTGACATATTCGATAATTACGCAGTTCCGGATGTATGAAAGAGCATCCCGCAGTTGCCTGTTGAGAGGACCTCTGAATATCCTTTCAGTCATTCCAATACCGGTGGGATCCGGTTTATCAACGACTTCAATGCGGGTATATGGAAAAAAGTCATCCGGCTTATCATTGAAAAACATAAGTCCGACATTTACAGGTTTTCTCATTTCTTTGGGACCTTTGACAAGCTTCATATCTAAAGCAATGTCTTCCATAGAGCGGTTTGATAAATTTGCCTGCATGGAACTTCCCACGTTACAGAGGTATTCCCGGACTAATGCTAAACTCATATCACCAATAGCAGCCTCCTGGTTTATGCGGTCATCAAAAGGGACGTTCCTCGCTAAAGCGATCAGTTCCCTCTCTTCATGGGTATTGGCACGGATCGTGTTTGACATCTTTCGTATGTAATACGCTTTATTGCTTTTTAACTGTCCTTTTTCAGTATAGATTTTGATCGGGCATTTGTAAGGTCTTTCATCACCGCCAGGAACCCATATTACAATAATACTTTTACCGTCAATTACGTAAGGTTCAGCAATGGGTATATAACGGGGTTCTATAGCATTACATTTCTTGAACAAATCTTTCTGAATAACGTCAATTTTTTCTTTTGGAAGCCCTGACAGAGGCATTTTAGGTGTGCCGTTTTCTTCTGCGATTCCAACCAATATGTAACCACCGCCAAGATTGTCAAAATCATTAGCAAAAGCTGTAATAGTGTGAATAATCGGTTCCGGATTCCAATCAGCTTTATACTCAATTCTTGAGCTTTCAACTACTCTTCCGTGTATCAAATCATCTATGTTAATTGGTAGTGCCATAATGTCCTTTAACTGTCCCTTTAGCTGTCCCTTAACTGTCCCTTAACTGTCCCTTTAACAGTCCCTTAACTGTCCCTTTAACTGTCCCTTAAGTATCTCCCAGGCAAGTCTAAACAATAAAAGAGAAAGAATGTCCTTAGCTGACAGGATTCCGCCCTTTCATTAACAGCCGCGGGGAATCTTCAAGATCCCTTCTTGAGAAGTTCTTAGAACTCCTGCACGTGATCACCATTAGGGATGGCAATAGCGTCTCGGCATCTCCAAGGTAAGTCCGTCATGAAAAAAAACGTTATTCTCATGCTCTTCGTCCAGCTAAACAGCAACGGCGGTTACCACGTTCGTCTTGAGATACCCCGGCAAATTACACTGCAGAAGGAACAATAACACTGACATAATGCATTTGTTCAATTAGGGATTTCGGTTCAGTAATATAATGTTGATTATTGCTTCCTTGATATAATTCTAAAAAATATGCAAAGATATGCTAATAAAATTACCCGAAAAAGCTTCAAAAGCGGGCATCAGATGTTACAGATATCATTAATCCCGATAATATATATTTGAGAAATAGGTAACGCTTGTCAAAAAATTACTGAAAATTTCATTAAAAATACTACTGATTTATAATAACTATCTTGACATGCAAAATTCAATCAGCTATAGGATTACGTGAATTCCACTTTTGCAGCAAATCAAATTGCCTTTTTTCGAGTTTTCTCTCCAAAACAGATATAACCTTATACACTCTTTCTTTATCTTCAATACCTGGAAACCAATCATCTAGTATCAAAGTATCGGTTATGCCAGAATGAAATACAGAAATACATAACATATCAGTAAATGCTCTTGGATGATCAGCTATCCAAACAGGAGTATATTCCTGATAATAGCCCATTTGATTCAAACGTTCAGTTCCATCAATTATGCCTAACTCTCCAAGAAAGTAATTTGTATTAAACTTCTGACCTTCACCAAAAATCCATAAATCAAGTTTACTGTATTCAGGATGTTCCCAATATACGCTGCTATGCCAATCACCAGTATGCTCAGGGCTAATGATATTAAGCGCAAGTATACTGCTGACATAAATATAAGGAGTCGTTTTTGATAATTTTAACATTGTATTTTACAAGAATTATCAACATGTCAATAAACAGTAATTTATCATCTATTTTTACAACAGGGTAAAAGACAAACATAATATATTACAATCACATATCTATATTATCAGATATCTTTACTTATGCTGGTACACGCATAAAATTCAAAAACTTATCAGAAGTGATATTTTGAATTTTTTGGAATATTTTGTTAACTGTGTTAATGTTATTTACCAGACTTATGGTATAACAACTCTTCAAAAGAAT
>NZ_JBGVBR010000156.1:0-13116 GCF_045225735.1 Succinimonas sp.
ACGGGACCAGGTCTTAATAGGCTTCTTGTCTCCGCTTTCCACCGCTTTCTCTACCTTCTGCAGCAAGGATTGGTCTATATAAGGACCTTTCTTGAGCGAACGTGGCATGGTAATACCTCTTAAAAAAATTACTTATCACGACGACGAACAATGTACTTGTCAGTACGCTTGTTCTTACGAGTCTTATAACCCTTGCACAGAGTGCCCCACGGGGATCTCGGCTGAATGCCCTTGTTACGGCCTTCACCACCGCCATGAGGGTGATCGATAGGGTTCATTGACATACCTCTTACGGTAGGACGAATGCCCAGCCAGCGCTTGGCGCCTGCCTTGCCGAGAGAGCGGAGCATATGCTCGCTGTTGCCTACTTCTCCGATGGTGGCTCTGCCGTCTGCGAGAACGCGGCGCATTTCACCGGAACGCATACGGAGGGTTACATACTGACCGTCGCGAGCCAGGATCTGGCAGAAAGCGCCGGCGGAACGGGCAAACTGAGCGCCCTTGCCCGGAACAAGCTCCACAGCATGAACATTGGTGCCCAGAGGAATGTTACGGAGAGGAAGGGTATTGCCCACCTTGATCTCGGCATGAGCTCCGGACATAACCTTATCACCCACAGCCAGGCCCTTAGGAGCAAGGATGTAGCTGCGCGCGCCGTCATCGTAGCAGATGAGAGCAATATTTGCACTGCGGTTAGGATCGTACTCGATACGCTCAACCTTGGCAGGAATATTGTCCTTAACGCGGAAGAAGTCAATAATACGATACCGCTGCTTATGACCGCCGCCGATGTGACGGGTGGTAATGCGGCCGGTGTTATTACGTCCGCCGGTCTTGCGCTTTGCAACTACCAGTCCCTGAAAAGGAGCTCCCTTGTAAAGACCAGGAGTTACAACCTTTACTACATGACGACGACCAGCAGAAGTCGGTTTGCACTTTACAATTGCCATAATCTGCTCCTATTCACCCTGTAAGTTAGTGGAGTCGAGAGACTGGCCAGGCATAAGAGTAACATATGCTTTCTTCCAATCCTGCCTGCGGCCGAGGTGTCTGCCAGTAGCCTTCATCTTGCCCTGTACATTCAGAGTGCAAACACTCTTAACCTTAACCTTGAAAATCTCTTCAACTGCCTTCTTGATTTCAGTCTTGTCAGCATTGGGGAGAACAGAAAACGCATAGGTGTTAAATGCATTAATTCTGGTGGTCTTCTCAGAGATAAGAACTCCCTTGATAATGCTGTACAGACGAGATTTATTCATAGACGAGCTCATCCTAACAACTCCTCAATCTTCTTAACGGCCGATGAAGTTACCAGCACTTTATCGTGAGCAATAAGGCTTACAGGATTGAATCCGCTGCCGTTAACTTCACATACATCAACCTTGTAAAGGTTACGAGCGGAAAGAACGAGATTCTCCTGATATTCATCAGTAACAATCAGAACATCCTTAAGCTGCATGTCATTAAGCTTCTGCTCGAGCTTCTTGGTCTTGATTTCGTCTACGGAGAAGCTGTCAACCACAACAAAGCGGTTCTGACGAACAAGTTCGGAAAGAATGCTCTTGATGGCTACGCGGTACATCTTGCGATTAACCTTCTGATCCCAATTCTGAGGACGGGCTGCAAAGGTGGTAGCGCCGCCGCGCCAGAGCGGAGAACGGATGGAGCCTGCGCGAGCGCGGCCGGTTCCCTTCTGACGGAAAGGCTTCTTGCCGCCGCCGGATACCTCAGAACGATTCTTCTGTCTCTTGCTTCCCTGACGTGCAGCGCTCATGTAAGCAACCACAACCTGATGAACAAGGGCTTCATTGTAGTCACGGCCGAAGGTGGTATCAGAAACCTGAATCGGGCCTGCGCCTAACATCTGTAATTCCATGATTTTTCCCTCGCTTACGCCTTAACACTAGGCTTTACAATAACGTCGCCGTTAATCGCGCCAGGAACAGCGCCCTTAATCAGGAGCACGTTACGGGCAGCATCAACACGAACTACGTTCAGACCCTGAACAGTAACTCTTTCGTTACCGAGACGGCCAACCATCTTCTTACCCTTGAACACATGCCCCGGGGTCTGATTCTGACCGATAGAGCCAGGAACGCGGTGAGAGCGGGAGTTACCGTGAGTCATGTCCTGAGTGCGGAAATTCCAGCGCTTAACAGTACCGGCGGTTCCCTTGCCCTTGGAGGTTCCGGTTACATCAACCTTCTGACCCTCGGCGAATAAATCAACCTTAACTTCTGAACCGACTGCGTAGTTGGCCAGATCTTCAGCTGCGAGACGGAATTCCCAGAGACCGCGGCCGGCCTCTACGTTTGCCTTCTTAAACACGCCGGCTTCCGGCTTGTTTACACGGCTTGCCTTCTTGGAACCAGTGGTAACCTGAATAGCAGTATAGCCGTCAGTCTCAACAGACTTAACCTGAGTTACGCGATTTGGTTCAACTTCAATAACAGTCACAGGGATAGACTTGCCATCTTGAGTAAAGATGCGGGTCATACCCAGCTTGCGACCGATTACGCCAATTGACATTATCTTCTACCTCATTAACCCAAGCTAATCTGAACATCAACACCAGCCGGAAGATCAAGACGCATAAGAGCATCTACGGTCTTGTCGGTGTGTTCTACGATATCCACAAGACGCTTGTGGGTGCGAATTTCGTACTGATCACGCGCATCTTTGTTAACGTGCGGAGAAATCAGCACGGTAAAACGTTCCTTGCGGGTAGGAAGCGGGATAGGACCGCGAACCTGCGCGCCGGTACGCTTTGCAGTTTCAACAATTTCCATAGTGGACTTGTCGATCAGACGATGATCGAAAGCCTTCAAACGGATACGAATTCTTTGGTTCTGCATTGTTTCAGAGCTCCAAATAAAAAAAGAACAAAAAGAATTTATCCGCCGCCTCGCTTTTGCTGCAAGGGGAGATAAATCCAACTGTAATCCCTGAATATCTCAGGGCTGTAATGCGCCATTGCGCAACACTGCAAGAAGCCGCCATGCTTTGCGAAGGAGCCTCAGGGCTGTCCTCCGGGTCACCCCAAAGGTCGAGCTCAGTGAATTATACTTAAAGAATCGCAGGAATCAAGAAAAATTTAACCCAAATCTCATTTTTCACATTGCTCTCCTTTTCCGCGCCTGTCATAACAGCAAAAAGGCAGCCCCAGGACTGCCTTTTTGCTGTCGTTACCTGAAGGTAATCAGACACCTCTGGCCGCAAGCTCCTTTTCCATGAACGCCACAGCTTCCTGAATTCTGTCCAGATTTACTCCGCCAAGCGCGGATCTCTTCCTCAGAATGGATTCAATTTGCAGAATCGGATATACGTCATCGGAGATCACTTGACTGAAGTTCCGGAACTCTGCGACCGTAAGATCCTCCAGTGGCTTCCCCTGGGAGATGGCATAAACCACGGCCCGGCCCACAATGCCGTGAGCCTCTCTGAAGGGCACCCCCTTCCCCACCAGATAGTCAGCCAGCTCCGTGGCATTGGAGTACCCGCCCTTGGCGGCGGCAAGGGTTTTCTCCTTTCTGACCTCCATGCCCTCAAATACCAGAGCGGCCATTTCCAAACAGTCATGCCAGGTGTCCAGAGCATCAAAGAGCCCTTCCTTGTCCTCCTGCATATCCTTGTCATAGGCCAGGGGCAGCGCCTTCAGAGTGGTCATCATTCCCATCTGATCTCCGAATACTCTGCCGGCCTTGCCGCGAATGAGTTCCAGTGCATCGGGATTTTTCTTCTGCGGCATCAGGGAGGAACCGGAAGTAACCTTGTCCGACAGTTCCACAAAGGCGGATTCGCCGCTGTTATAAATAATAAGATCCTCGGCCAGCCGGGAAAGATGGATCATTGAGATGGAGGCGCAGTTCATAATTTCCACAATATGATCCCGATCGGAAACGGAATCAAGACTGTTACGGGTGGCCCTGCTGAAGCCCAGATCCCGGGCCAGCTGCTCCCGATCCACAGGATAAGCGGTGCCGGCCAGCGCAGCGCTGCCCAGAGGACAGGCGTCCATCAGCGCCACGGCATTTTGAAGACGGTGATAATCCCGGTCAAACATTTCGCAGTAAGCCATGGCCCAATGTCCGAAGGTTATAGGCTGAGCGCGCTGCAAATGGGTATACCCCGGCATAACAGTGTCATAGTGCTTCCGGGCCGTGGCAGTCAGAACCTTCTCCAGATCCGTGATGGACTTCAGAAGCACCCGGCTCTGATCCCGGCACCACATTTTAATGTCCAGAGCCACCTGATCATTTCTGCTTCTGCCAGTATGAAGCTTTTTGCCCAGATCGCCCACCTTTTCAATAAGACGGCTTTCCACATAGGAATGAATATCCTCAAAGCCGGCATAGGCAATTTTTTCCGGATCCTGATGCACTTCATCCAGGAGCTCCGCGAGAGCCTTTTCCAGATTTTCCAGCTCTGCCGCGGAAATAATGCCCACGCTGTGAATCGCTTTGGCCCATCCCATGGATCCCTCGATATCCTGGATCGCCAGCCGGTAATCGAATACCAGAGAATCGTTAAATCTTTTGAATCTTTCGTCTGCCGCCTCGGTAAAACGGCCGCCCCATAATGCCATAGAATTATCCTCTTTTACGTAATTGCCAATGATACGCAGATATCAGGAAACACAATCCCGCTTTCCTGATCCTGAAGCAATGACCGAATCTTTGCTTCCTGAAAAAATCCCTGCTGATTAAAAATAAGCCCAGGGAAATCCTGAGCCTATTAAAAAACGCTATACTGCCGCGCGCGGGATCAGCATAATCCCGCAGTTCTCTCAGTCAGCCTTCTGATTTTTGGCATTAATGGCTCTGATGCGGGCCGGCAGAGAGTAAAGACGGATAAAGCCGTCTGCATCTGCCTGGTTGTAAACCTCATCCTCGCCAAAGGTGGCAAAATCAACATTGAAGAGACTGTGCGGAGACTTCTTCTGAATCGCGGTTACGCTGCCCTTGTAAAGCTTGAGCACTACCTCGCCGGTGCAGTCCTTCTCAATATCCTCGGCCGCAGCCAGAATAGCAGTGCGCAGGGGAGTAAACCAGCGTCCGTCATAAACAAGCTGAGCGAAATCCTCGGCGATCTTGTTGCGGAAGGAACGCACGGTCTTATCCAGCACCAGATCGTCAATGGCGCGCAGAGCTGCCATCATTACGGTGCCGCCCGGGGTTTCATAGCAACCGCGGGACTTCATGCCCACCAGTCTGTTTTCCACAATGTCAACCCGGCCCACGCCATGTCTGGCGGCAATCTCGTTCAGAGTCTTAAGGCAGTTGTATGCCGAAAGTTTCTGGCCGTTTACCCCGGTAACTTCGCCATGTTCAACGGTAACGCTGACCTCTTCCGGAATATCGGGAGCTTCCTCGGGCTTGACAGTCCAGGTCCACACGGCATCAGTAGCCTTGCTCCACGGATCCTCCAGCTCGCCGCCCTCGGTGGAAATGTGCCAGGCATTGGCGTCGCGGCTGTAGATCTTCTTAAGAGTGGCCTTGCAGGGAATATTGCGCTCGCTCAGGTAGTTCAGAAGATCCTCGCGGGAACGCATCTTCCAGATTCTCCACGGAGCGATAACCTGAAGCTGGGGAGCCAGAGCGGCAACAGCGCTCTCAAAACGCACCTGGTCATTGCCCTTACCGGTGCAGCCGTGAGCTACGGCATCGGCGCCTTCCTCAAGAGCGCATTCCACCATGGCCTTGGCGATTACCGGTCTGGCCATGGAGGTGCCTAAAAGATAGGAGCCTTCATAAACAGCGCCGGTCTTAATGGTGGGATAAACGTAATTCTTTACGAAATCTTCCCGGAGATCCTTGATAACGCACTTGCTGGCGCCGGACTGGAGAGCCTTCTGCTCAATGCCCTCAAGGTCATCAGCGCCCTGCCCGATATTGGCAACAAAGCAGACAACCTCGCAGTTATCATAGTTTTCCTTCAGCCAGGGCACGATGGAAGAGGTGTCAAGGCCACCTGAATATGCCAGTACTACTTTCTTTACAGCCATATATTAACTCCTAGATTGATTGAGCAATGTGCTTAAAATGGCAGCATGCACATGCATGCGGTTCTCTGCTTCATCATAAACGAGAGACATGGGCCCGTCCATGATTTCAGAAGTGATTTCATATTCGCGATGAGCCGGCTGGCAATGCAGCACCCAGGAAATCCCGGTTTTATCCAAAAGCTCCTTATTGATCTGGTACTTCATATAGCGCGCCTTTACCGCATCCAAAGGAGTGTCATCTCCCATGGATACCCAGGTATCGGTGTAGGCCACGTCATAACCGATCACGGCGTCCGCATCATCGGTTACCGCCAGTCTGGCGCCGGTTCTGGCGGCGATCTCCAGAGCCTTTTCGTAAATCTGCACGTCGGGACCGTAGCCCTTGGGGCAGACTGCGGTGACTGTAGCGCCTAGCTTGGCTCCGGTTATGAGAAGAGAATTGGTAACATTGTTGCCGTCGCCGAAATAGGCCAGCTTCACCTTGCTCAGGTCATCGTAATGTTCTCTGATGGTCTGAAAATCAGCCAGAGCCTGACCGGGATGATAAAGATCGCACAGGGCATTTACCACCGGCACCGTGCCGTATTTGGCCAGCTCTTCAATGGTGTCATGCCGGAAAACTCTGGCCACGATGCCGTCCGTCCAGCGGGAAAGGTTTCGGGCATAATCCTTGACGGTTTCCCGCTTCCCGATGGCGCCGTTTTGCTGATCAAGATAAAGAGCATGCCCGCCCAGCCGGCTCATGGCAATGTCAAAGGTGGTTCTGGTACGCAGCGAAGGCTTCTCAAAAAGAATTACAATGCTCTTTCCCTGCAAATCCGCGCGGTATTTTGCGGGATCCTTCTTCATGTCTCTGGCCAGATCCAGGAGATTCATCATATCCTCTGATGACCAGTCAAATCCTGTTAAAAAATGTTTCATAATTCAACCTGCAATAATAAATATTCTGGCAGCGATTACTCCGGCAGCGCCTGCTCCGGAAGCACCCTGGTGCCGATAGCCTCTCCGTTAAGCAGAGCGGTAATCTTGTCAGGATAGCGCCATGAAGCCACGCTGAGAGGCTTGTTAAGAATGCGGGCGGCATCCAGGGCTGCTTTAACCTTTACGGTCATGCCCCCGGAAATCACCCCTGAAGAAATCAGCGCATCCGCCTGTCCGGAGGTCATCTCCGGAATCAGCTTGCCGTCCCGATCCAGAATGCCGTCCACATCAGACAGAAGAGCCAGATCCGCCTTCAGGGAAATGGCCAAAGCCACAGCCGCCTGATCGGCATTCACATTCATGAGACGGCCGTCATCGGTAATGCCGATGGAGCTGAGCACCGGGAGGTAGCCGTGGGAAAGCAGCACCTCCAGAAGAGCCGGATCCCCCACAGCGGCATCGCCCACGGCGCCAAGCTCGGGATCCTTCTGTGTAACCCTGGTCATGCCGCCATCAGTAAGACAGAGTCCCACGGCATTTACCCCGAGCTCCCTGGCCTTCGCCAGCATCAGCTTGTTGGCAGTGCCGGCCAGAGCTCCGGTGATATAAGGAATCTGATCAAAGGGGGTAACTCTGAGGCCGTTCTTCTTTTCCGACTTAAGTCCCAGACGGCTTAAAAGATCGTCTACGAGACAGCCCCCGCCATGAACCAATACGATAGGCCGCTGATTCTTTTCCAGATAATTCCTGATACCGGTGTAAAGAGCAGTAAGAGCCTCGTCGTTTTCTATGAGAGCTCCTCCCAGCTTGATAATCAGAACATTGTCCACAATAAGCTCCTAAAGAAGTGATACGGTCTCGTCAAAACCAAAACGAATATTGATGCACTGCATGGTATGAGCAGCGGCGCCTTTCTGCAGATTGTCAATGGCCGAACAGACCACCAGGGTGTCATCCTCCCGCTGCCAGTGCACATCGCAGTACGGGGTCATCTCCACATCCTTCACGGCAGGCCAGTTAGGAACGATTCTGACAATGCGGGATCCGTCATATTTTGAGTGATAGGCGGCAGAAATCATTTCATCGGTCACCCCGTCCTTCAGAGTGACGTAAATGGTGGCCAGAATGCCCCGCTTGAAGTTGCCGAGGTGCGGCTGAAACAGCACCTTTGTCCCCAGATGATGACTGATCTCCGGACGGTGCCGGTGTCCGAACACGCCGTAGGCATTAAGACTGACCTCGCAGAAGCTGTTAGTGAGAGCAGCCTTTCTGCCGGAACCGGTAACACCGGAGACGGCATTGATAATCGGCATGGAACCTTCTTTGATCAGACCGGCTGCCATTAGGGGCTTCAGAGCCGTGAGGGATGCTGTGGGATAGCAGCCGGCCACGGCAATAAGACGGGCCTTTTTAATCAGTTCGGCATTCCACTCCGCCTCGCCGTAAACAGCCTCCTCCAGATACTTCAGGTTTTCATGCTCAAAACCGTAATACTTCGGATAAAACACCGCATCATTTACCCGATAGGCTCCCGACAAATCAAAAACGGTCAGTCCGGCATCCACCAGCTCGGGAACTAGACGCATGCTGACAATGTGAGCCGTGGCCAGGCATACAATATCGTTATTTTTCTTGAGATCAGCCAGATTGTCAGCATTCAGGGGCTTTAGCTCAATATCGGTAAAGCCGCGCATTCTGGGATAAAGATCTGAAAGAATTTTGCCGGCGTCCTGGCTGTTTTCAGAAACATAAACCCCGTTCAGCTTTAATTCCGGATGTTTCGCCACCAGCAATGATAAATCCGCGCCGGCATAGCCGCTGGCTCCTATTACAGCAACATTAAGCATTCTTGCATTCCTGTCTTGATGATGAAAGTCATGGCGGTATAACTGCCGGCCGCCGTCCGTCATATGATTTTACGCCTGTTTGCGATTAATAAAAAAGACATCCGGCAATTACCCTTCTTACAGGGGCATATTATTACATAATTATGCAAGAAAAGTGCATAATTATGTAATTTTTCGCAAAACTTCTCCTGAAAAGCGATTTTTCCGCCCCAAAAACGTTTTTACACGTAAAATTTTCAGTGTCCTCCCCACGGAGACTTCAAGAAAAAACTGTTTACAGGTACCAATTGTCATGAACCGCGAAAGATTTTTAAAGCTATACCGGGAGATCATTGCCATTAACTCCTCCAGTTCCGAAAAGCCTGAAGAGGATGTCTCCAATGAAAAGGTCATCGATCTCCTGATCTCCTGGCTGACTCCTCTGGGATTCTCCGCCGCAAAGATCCCTGTTCCGGGAACCCGGAACAAATTCAACCTGATTGCCAAATACGGCACCGGATCGGGAGGGCTGGCCTTTTCCGGACATACCGACACCGTGCCGGCCAATACCGCCCTTTGGTCATCTTCCCCGTTTCAGACCGAAATCCGGAACAATCGCCTATACGGTCTTGGGGTTATCGACATGAAGGGCTTTTTTGTCTTCGTGATGGAAACTCTGCTCTCTCTGGATCTCACGAAACTCCAAAAGCCGGTCTGGGTGCTGGCCACCGCAGACGAAGAAACCACCATGAACGGCGCCATTCACCTGGCCAAACACCTCGGCGCTGCTCCTGAAAAGCCCGATATGATAATCATCGGAGAACCCACCTCCATGGTTCCGGTGGTAATGCACAAGGGCCAGCTGGTGCAGGTAATCAAATGCAGCGGCATCGGGGGCCATGCCTCAAATCCCGGCAAGGGTCTCTCAGCCATAAAAATCCTCCACAAATGCATGACCGAGCTTTACCGGTTGGAGGAACAGCTCAGGGAATACGCCCGGGAGGAGCTTTTTGAAGTACCCTGCCCCACCCTGAATATCGGCGAAATCAAAGGAGGCGATGCTCCCAACAAAATTGCGGATCATGCGGAGCTGGTTTTTGAGGCGCGACTGATGCCGGAGGCCGATTCCCATATTATCAGAAAGCTTACCCGGGAAGCGCTGGCTCCGGTGCTGGCCGCATATCCCGGAAGGATCACCCTGGAGGATGCCTATCCCCCCACAGAGGCCTTTGCCGGCAAAATTCCCGCAGTCCTGCGGGATCTCCTGAGAGAGGTTTCCGGCAAAGAACCCGTGGCCGTCAACTATGCCACCGAGGCCACTTATTTTCAGACCGTGGCCGCCACGGCGGTCATGGGGCCCGGGAGCATCGACATGGCACACCAGCCTGATGAGTATCTGGATCTCAGCGAAGCGGAGCATGGTCTCGAGACTTTGCGGTCTCTTTTGCTTAAAACGGTTTTTTAAATCCTTACTTGCATTTAAACCCCAAATAGAAAGGGCGGGAATAAATCCCGCCCTCTTTTCTTAACCCGCGTTATTACATCTTCGCAGGTTACCTATGGCTTACAAAGTTTTCCTGTCCGGAAACTGCCGCGGAGTATCAGCGCTCAGCCCAGATGGAAAGCGCCTGCGGAATGGCAGAGCTGTTCTGCTCCACGCTGCCGTCATCCACATGGTAGCCGCTCACCACCTTGACCATGTTATCAACACCGGTAATGGCCGCAGCGCTCTTGGAGCTGTTAAGAACAACCTTAATCTTGGACCAGGAATCGTTAACAGCAGCGCCGTTGATATCAAATACCACTACCTCTTCGGTGCTCTGACCGTCGAGAGTTATGTTGGCAAAAATATCAGCAGCAGTGGTCATGCGGAATGCCGGATGATCCTTCCTCATCTTAATGAGAGCAGCATAAGCATCATTCACAGTCTTCCATTCGCCAGCCTTAAGATCCCACTTGAAGTCATTGGCTCCGGATGTGGTCTTATAGGTATTCCACATCGGGCTGTCACCGGAGGTGCCGGCTGCAGCCTTGGTTCTGCCGAATTCTTCGCCGCCATGAATGAAGGACATGCCCTGGCTTACCAGCACGATGGCATTGGCATAGGTCTGGAGCTTCTTCTTTTCGTCAGCATCGGTAACGCCGGCTGCTTCAATCTTGTCGCGAAGAGCAAGGTTGTCGTGAGCGGTTATATAGGAAACAGCCTGTTCCGGATCAGTGAAGCCCTGGGCAGTCCAGACATCGGTGCCGGTGGCCTCTTGATGACGGGCGCCGCCTCTGACGCTCATGAACACGCATTCCTTGTTACCGTTGAGAGCAACATCATTCTCGTCTGTGCCGTTGCCGTCCCAGCCGTCATTGACCTTGTTAAACACAAAGCCCAATGCCTCGCCGTCATCGCTGGATCCCTTGAGACAGTTTCTGATACGGTTATTGAAGACGCCTACGTGAGCATTGGCAGACTGCTGACGTACGGTACCGGTACGAACAGGGTTCGGTACCTCATCGCTGCCGCCGACAGCATCCCAGGGCTCGCCGTAAATCAGGAGGTTGGCATCAGGATGGGCATTGTTGAGGTACTCGCCCCAGTCGGAGAAGTCCTTCATGGTGAAGGAACCGGCAAGGTCAAGTCTGAAGCCGTCAATATGGAACTCGGAAACCCAGTAATCCATGGAATCACGGATCATCATCCACACCATATTGTTGTCGGCCTTAACAGTATTGCCGCACCCGGTAATATCAGCCTTGAGATAGTACTTATCGGTAATCTTCTCGAATACGCTCTTATCGAAGGTATGGTTATAAACCACGTCCATAATTACCCGAATGCCATTCTTGTGGAATTCGTTAACCATGGTCTTTACTTCCTGGATCTTAGTCCGGTAATCATTCGTGCCGAAGGCCGAAGAATAACGGGTTTCCGGGACATTGTAATTCCAGGGATCATAGCCCCAGTTGTAGCAATTTGCCTTGCCGGTGGGCACGTTGGCGCTTTCATCGGAGCAGGTGGCAAAATCGTACATGGGCTGGATCTGCACGTGGGTTACGCCCAGTTCCTTGAGGTGATCAATACCGGTGGTTACTCCCTTGTACTTGGTGCCGGTCTGAACCATGCCCAGGTACAGACCCTTCTTATCATCATCTACACCGGAGGTGGGGTCGATGGTGAAATCGCGGACATGAACCTCATAGATTACGGCATCCTCTCTGTTGGCGAGATTAGGAGCGGTTACCCATTCGCCGCCTGCAGGCAGAATGGCTTCCGTGTTCATTACCACGTTGGCCATATTGCTCTGCGCATCCTTGGCAATCATCTTGCCGTAAGGATCCCGCACTTCAGTACCATCCACCAGGAACTGATATTCCTTTCCGTCCAGATCTCCCTCTACAGTGGCTTCATAAACACTGGAGTAGCAGTTAACCTTAGCCGGAGACATCTTGTGTTCTTCGCCGTCAACCTTGACTGCCACATTGGTAGCATCCGGAGACCAGATGCGGAATACGGTCTTGTCGGAGGAATAGATAGCGCCCAGAGTTTCCGCGGACTTTTCCAGACGGCACTTGGGATCCTTGGAGGCAAAGGTTTTAACAATATTAATGGTGGCGGTGGTATCGTTGTACTTAACGGTAAGCTTGGTGGACTTCTTCTCGCCGTCCTTAACCTTAATATTATCACCCACTCTGATCATCTGACCGTTGGTATAGGAGCCGGAGGTTACCGGAGCGGCCGCTTCATCAGTGCCCTGAAGAGCAGCATCAGCGCCGATCCCGAAGGTGCCTTCGGATTGCTCGTTTACACCAGCGCCGGACATCAAAAGAGAAATAACAGCGTAGCCAGTATCAGGGTTACCGGAAATCTCGTTGATTTCGATGGTGTCTCCGTCCCGCAGAATCTTGCCGGAAACGGAATCAAAAATATAAGCGCTGTCTGTGATCACCTGACCCGGGACGCTGACACCGCACTCGCGGCCGGAAACCATGGTGCCGGTATGATCGTCAGTCATTTTCAGGCAGAGGGTATTTGCTGAGAATACATTGCCGTCACCGGTCTGAGATCCGTTATTGTTATTTGCAATGACATTATATTTACCAGCCGGATCAAATCCTGCCTGAGCGGAAAGATCAATGGTATAAACGGGCTGATTGCAGGTATCAAGTCTTGCAGCCTGAGTTCCGGGCCAGCCGCCTAAAAGCTCGCTGTCTCCGTAAATATAGGCATTAGTATCATCACCGTAGTAATCACCGTGAATAACCAGGGTGGAATCAGTAACCTCGCAGCCCGCTTCCGGATCACCCGGATCCAGATACATATGAGCCCGGTCAATGGTATCAAGCACTACCGCATTCCAGTCATCAGCTGCGGGA
>NZ_JBGVBR010000157.1:0-2417 GCF_045225735.1 Succinimonas sp.
AGGGAGCGGGGTCTTGCCCTGACCGGTCCAAAGCTTCTCCTCGCCGTCCATAGTGGTGTAGCGGTACTTGGGAACTACAGCCTTGCGGGGCTTGCGCTCCTTCTTCTCACCGGAAAGAGGAACCTTGGAGTAACGGGCTGCCAGGAGCTCATCGGACATGCCGGAGCTTTCGCGGATCTCTTCAATCTTCTTGAAAGCTTCCTCAAAGGCCTTGAGACGGTTGGCGCGATCAATTTCAGCCTGCTGACGTTCGGCGATAACCTGCTTAACCTTTTCAATGATATCTTCGAGTTCGGCAACTGATAAATCTCTGGTAGCGGTGCTCAGAGCTTTTACTGAGGCGATAGCGCTCTTTAAAGCGCCGGCCTTTGCTTCATAAGATAAAGCCATGATTTACTTCCTTAAATAGTTATGTTTATTAAGAGGTGTTTCCGCCATTATACACGATTTTTTTAGTTTTAAATGATTTTTAATAAAAAAATTTCGTTTTATTGAAAAAGACAGATTATGTCAGAAATCACTGTTGAATACCTGACAGTTTCCGGGAAGAAATCACCGGAGTTCCAGGGCTCCCCATCTGAAAAACTGCCTGCCTCCCCGCTGAAAGTTAAATGAGAATTGCTGACCGCCGGAGGCTTCCGCCCAGAATAATATCAATTTATGGCATCCCGGAATGCCCGTAAAATCAAGTCCCAATCGTTATTTTTAAAGAGCCCGGAACATGGATAATCCCGTAAAATCAGCATTTTCCGGGATTTTGGAATTGGTTAATTAATAACCATCTTTCTGTATCCGGGGATAATACCGGGATTTTACCGGTCTCCGGAAATTACCGGAAAAATGACTCCCGAGGCCATCATCCCCGGCGGAGGCCGGAGCCGGCGGGAGAGGGAGAACGAAAGGGAGAGCGGGTTTTACGGCTTCCGGGAAGGCTCTTTCCGTTTTCTCCCGGGGGCCGGAGTATCACAACGGATAGCGGGCCCGCCGGTCTTTTTTTCAGGAGAGCGGGGAATGTTCTCTGAAGGGGCGCCGGAAATAAAAAAACCGGCGGCAGCCGGCTCTTTTGCGGGGGAGCGGGATCAGCTCTTCATGAACTTCCCGGCCCATTCGCTGGACTGCTGATACATCTCGATGGCCCGGGCGTCGGTAATGCCCAGTCGCTTGGCCCGGAGACTTACGGTGTCAAAGTCCAGATTTTCATAATCCTTGACGAAATTAAGATAGAAGGCCATTTCTCCCTTGTTTTTCAGAATGGCATCCTTGATGGAGGCGGCAATGGGCATCTCGTCCATGATTTCCTTCATATCCTTCTGCATAATGGTGTCCAGGAGGGAGAACAGGCCGCAGAGGAAGGATTCGTCGGGATCCGTATGTCCCTTTCTTTCCTTGGAGAGCATTTCGCAGAAGGACGCTCTGGTGAGGGACATCTGATAAAGCTCGGAGGGCGCGTCATTGCCCAGGGAGGTAGCGGAGATCAGGTAGACGAAGCGGCGGAGCTCCTGCTTGCCCATGTACACCACGGCATGACGGAAGGAGGTTATGGGCTCCGAGCCGTAACGCACGTTATTGGCATAGCGGAGGAGCTTGTAGGCCAGTGAGAGATCCTGCTTCAGGAGCTTTTCCACGGCGTCATAGTTGATTTCGATGGAGGCCACCTCTCTGAAGAGCTGCATCACGGTCATCTGATTCTGGGACAGGGCCCGATCCTTCACAATGATGGGCTTGGAGAAGAAATAGCCCTGATAGAGGGTGCAGCCGATTTCCTGAGCCGCCAGGAAATCCTCCGGGGTTTCGATCTTTTCCGCCAGGAAGGAGAGATTGACGAACCGGGTGTGCTTGACGATGTAATTCCTGATTACCGGCACGGGATAGGCCCGGAAATCGAATTTTATAATGTCGATGAAGAGCAGGAAGCGCTCCCAGTCCGGACTCATGTTGAAATCGTCCAGCGCAATGCGGAAGCCTTTGGCCTTGAGCCCCTTGATAAGATCAAACAGGGTGTCGTTGGGGACGCAGTCCTCCAGCACCTCAATAACCACCTGGTTCACCGGCAGAAAATCAATAATGTTGTGCACAAAAAGGGGATAGGGGAAATTTATGAAGCAAAGCCGGTCTCCCACCAGCGAGGATATCTTGTTGTCTATGAACTGCTGGGTAATCAGAGTTGCAGTGGCGGCCTCCGCGGTTATCTCTTTGGGATAGGCGTTCGTAAGACCGTTACGGTACAGAAGCTCATATCCTATGGTAACTTTGTTGGCATCCAGTATCGGCTGTTTTGCCACATAAGAGAACATTTCGCTCATGATTAACAACTTCCCTTTGAGTACTGCAAGAATCCATCTACCATTATCATAATAAACAGGAATTTATAAAACCCGCAAATTGCTGTCAGACAACAGTGATCACGTTTTTTATGA
>NZ_JBGVBR010000158.1:0-13533 GCF_045225735.1 Succinimonas sp.
AAAGTAGTACCCCTGAATAATCTGACAGCCCATATCCCGGAGAATGTCCATCTGGCTGGCTGTCTCCACCCCTTCGGCCACTACGGGAACCCGAAGACATTTGGCGATGCCCAGGATGAGATCCACCAGCTTCCGGCTCTTCTCATTCTTTTCAATGTTTCTGACAAACTTCATGTCCAGCTTCAGCACGTCGATGGGGATATCGGTAATCATGTTCAGGGAGGAATATCCCGTGCCGAAATCGTCCATCTCAATTCGGAAGCCCCGGGAGCGGAGATTTTCCGTAACCTCGGTAACCTTCTGAGCATTGTCGGAATAGGCGGATTCCGTGATTTCCAGCATGAGATCCTTCTCCGCAATGCCGTTATCCTGGAGGATCTGGCGGAGCTTAAGCTCCAGATGGGGATCAAACACATCGATGCGGGACATGTTCACGGACACCGGGATCGTAATGCCGTACTTTTCCCGCCAGATCTTGATCTGGGCGGCGGCCAGATTCCAGACGTAGTTGTCGATCTTCTGAATAAGGCCGTTCTGCTCAAAAAGCGGAATAAACACGCCCGGGCTTATCATTCCCAGCTCCGGATGCATCCAGCGCACCAGAGCCTCGGCGCTGGAGAGATAAGGCCGGTCTCCGGTAATATTGTATTTGGGCTGGTAGTAAACCTTGAAATCCCCCCGGCTCATGGCGGCATCCATATCCCGGATCAGTTTCTCGTTGTATACTGACTTCTGATGGAGTTCCCGATCGTAGCTGGCAATTTCAGAAATGTAGTCGCCTCTGATGCGGTCGCAGGCATTCTTGGCTCTGTCAAAGCGGGCCTCGGGCTCAATGCTCATGTCGGCATTGGGATAAATGCCCGCCCGGAGACGCACCCGGAGATCCCCTTCCAGACTGCCGGCAAGTTCCTGAACCTTCCGGATGCGATCCGGATTCTCTTCGTCATGAGGGCAGTAAACGTAAAACGCATCGCCCTCCAGTCTTCCGGCAATCACCCGAAGCCCCCGGAACACCTCCCGGATGGCGTCCGCCACCCTCCGGAGCACGTTGTCTCCCACGCTGCGGCCGTACATATCGTTTATCAGATTGAAGTGGTCGATATCCAGCACCAGAGCATCCCTTGCGATATCGTTCCTGATGGCATCCATTCTGCGGACATACTCAAAAAAGTACTCCCGGCAGTAAAGTCCGGTGACGGGATCCCTTTCCGTGGAGCTTATGATCTTGCTGTCTTCGCACAGCCTGATGATTCTTTCGCATCGGGCCAGGATTACCTCGGGCATATCATAGGGCTTGGCAATAAAATCCATGGCCCCCTGTCTGATGCTTTTAACCTCGGCAGCGCGATCGGCGGTCATGACGATCACCGGAAGAGCGCTGAATTCCGGTTCCTTCCGGAGCATGTCCAGAAGCTCGGAACCGCTGAGCACCGGCATCAGGAGATCCAGAAGCAGCAGGGAGTAGTAGCTGCCGCCCTTCTCCTTAATGAGATCCCAGGCCTCCTGACCATTAACCGCATAATCCACATCATAGTCATTGCTCAGAATGGCTCCCAGAATCTCTCTGTTAATAAGCTCATCCTCTACCACCAGCACCCGTCTTCTTATGCTGCTCACCGCGCTAAAATCTTCCATTGGAATCACCTGCCCCTCAAAGCTCTGCCAATAACTTCAGTCATAACTGCCACATCCAGAGGCTTGGGAACATGACCGTTCATTCCCATGGATAAGGCTTTATCCTTATCCTCCTGCATGGCATTGGCTGTCATGGCAATAATCGGAATCTCCGCATATCCGGGATCCCTGAGATTCCGCACCGCCCGTGTCAGTTCATAGCCATCCATTATCGGCATCTGAATATCAGTAATAATAGCATCATAATACCCCGGAGCGGAACTTTGATATTTTATCAGAGCTTCGCGTCCGTTTACCGCGGCCTCCACCACAAACCCCAGATCCTCCAGCAGCATTTCGGCGATCTCCCGGTTGATCTCCATATCCTCCGCCAGAAGAATTCTTTTGCCGAAGAAATCATCTCCGGGATTTTGCTCCTCCTTAAGATCTGAAAGCTCTCTTCTGACCACCCGGAGCTTCAGCTTTACCAGAAATTCCGCCCCCTTTCCCGGTTCCGACACGGCCTCAATGCGGCCCTGCATGGCTTCCGCAATCCTTTTGGAAACGGCCAGCCCGAGACCGGTGCCGGAAAGACCGCTCTCCGTGGAGGTGCGGGCCCGTTCAAAGGGCTCGAATATCTTTTCCAGAAAATCCGCGGCAATGCCCGGGCCGTTATCCCTGACGCTGATAAGATACTCCGAGGCGCCGTCCTCGGACACCGGGGTCTGGGAAGCAAAAACATAAACCGCGCCGCCCTCGCCGGTGAACTTGCAGGCATTGCTGATGAGATTCATGATGATTCTTATCAGGTTGTCACGATCAAAAACGGCCATGGTATCGGGGATCAGCGCCGTATCCATCGTATACTTGATATGCTTGCCCTCCATGGGCTCCCGGAAAAGATCAAAGACTTCCCGGATCGCCTGACCGAAATCGTGCTCCCCGTTATGGATCCCGATGCGTCCGCTTTCAATGCGGCTCATCTCCAGAACATTGTTAATAATACCCAGAAGCTGCCGGCCGGCGGTATCGATCTTCCTGATATGAACCAGGCTTTCCGGAGGGGTTTTTCCGTCATTGATAAGAATGCGGGTAAATCCCAGAATGGCGTTCATGGGAGTTCTGATATCATGGGACATGTTAAACAGAAAATGCGTTTTTGCCCGGCTGCTTTCCTCGGCCCGCATGGTCTGTATCTTAAGATCCCTTTCCCGCCGGTTCATGGTGGCATAGATGCTGAAAACGAACAATATGCTGATCAGAATCATGCTCAGCTGAATAAAGGAATTTCTGGTGTGCACGGTTCCGGTAGCCGTGATCTGGTCTTCCGAAAAGGCTTCCGCAGCAGCGAGGTTCCTGTCTTCCCCCAAGGTTCCCTCCCGGTGATAATAGCCGGCCACGTTGAGCACGGCCTGCCGGGTCTCATCGTCATTGGATTGCTTTACCCAGGCCAGCGAGATCAGCAGCACAAAAAGCATGAGACCGATCCAGGAGACGGTGGATTTGCCAAAGCGGTGCATCTGGTCATGGCTGAATACATAATAAAAGAAGGCAAAGCCCAGAATGGACCAGATCGCCAGGATCATATAAGTGGCAGTCCGGATGGTGTCGGAGGCAAAAAACATGAGACAGAAGCCGAACATCAGGGCGATCCCCATGCCGGCGGCTCCGCATGTCCGTTCCCGGCTGAGATGCTCCCGGCGGGCCAGGACAAAAGCCGCCGCCGAGGTATAAAGGTAGGCCACGGAAGCCCCCAGGGTGTTAACGTCAACGATCCAGCCGATGGCGCTCCGGCCCAGAAGCGGAATCAAAGCTGACAGCAGGGTCAGGAACAGGAGCGCGTTTTCCGGGGTGTCTCTTGCTCCCAGGCGGCCGAACCATGAAGGCAGGATGCCGTCATCGGCCATGGCAAACACCAGCCGGCTGGCCGCAATATAGTTGCCGATAAGACCGGTGATAATGGCGCATAAGGCCGCCGCGCTGATAACAAAGACCCCGCCCTGACCCAAAGCCGCTTCCGCCGCGTAGAATACCGGGAGTCCCCGAAGTCCCTCCTGGGCGCCTAAAACTGCCAGATAATCCTTCAGGGAGGCAAATTCGCCGGGGTAGATCAGGGCCGGCATCACCGCCAGCATCATGTACGCCAGAGTTCCCGTGCATACCGAAATAATGAGGATAAGCCGCACCCGGCGGGGATCAAACTTCATTTCTCCGGCGGAATTGGACACCGATTCAAAGCCCACAAAGGCCCAGGGCGCCAGGAGGATGATGCTCAGGATCTGCCAGGGCGGGGTCTCCTCCGCGCCTGAGAACGTCATCACCTCGCTCAGGGATGCTGCCGGGGACTGCCACAAAACCGCGGCAAATACTGTCGCAATGCCCAGAACCAGCAGAAACGCCCCGGCGGTTTGCAGTCCGGCCGCCAGTCTCTTGCTCACCCGGCAGATAAAGCCGCAGAGAAGAATCGCCGAGAGGGACAGGAGCGCCTCACCCATGTAGACGTCATAGCCCAGCACGGAATAGCGGAACCCCACCTGGAAAACATCCCCCGCCACGTAGCGGGCGATAAGAGGAATAGCCGTGGCATTGGCCCAGATAATGGCAATGTAAACCAGAATCAGAAACCATGAGGAAATAAAGCCGTGATCATAGCCGAAGGTTTTGGAGGCATAAGTCACAGTGCCGCCGTTATCAGGATATCTTCTGATAAGGAAGCTGTAGTTAAAGGCTATAACCAGCATCAAAAGTCCGCCGATGGCAAGACCCAGAAGCGAGCCCAGGGGGCCGGCCGCAGGCAGAAATACTGTTCCCGGCATGACAAAGGCTCCCCAGCCAACGGTGCAGCCTAAAGACAGAGCCCACACCGCTGCCGGCGATAAATACCTGCTCATTACACCTGATTTCTGTTCAGCCGCGCTGTCCATTTCCGTTCTCCCGGCGGGATTGCCACTGGCTAGGCCCGCTCTCTAAGTTCAACGCTGTCCACCCGGATCTCCCGGCCGTCCTGGGTATTCTTGATGTAGACGTCCATCTGGTTGAAGGCGATCTCGATATTATGCTCCCGGAAGGTCTTCAGAATGTCGCTGTTCATGCTGTCAATGCAGGGATAGCGATCCGCGGTCTTTCTGGTAAAGACGTAGAATTCCACATCCAGGTTGCTTTCGCCGAAGTTAATGAAGTACATCCTGGGCTCCGGCACCGGCATGACGTAGGGATTCCGGGCGGCAATCTCAAAAAGCAGTCTTCTTACTTCATCCATGTCGGAGTCATAGCCCACCCCCACGCGGATCACCACCCGGGTCACCGTGTCCATGAGCGTCCAGTTGGTAAGAGCGCTGGTAATGAGGGAGCGGTTGGGCACCACATACTCCTTCCGGTCAAAATCCACAATGGTGGTAGCCCGGATGCGGATCCGGCTCACCGTGCCGCTGTGATCATTGATGGTGATAATGTCCCCGATGCGCACCGGCCGTTCAAACAAAAGAATCAGGCCGGACACAAAATTGGCAAAGATCTCCTGGAGACCGAAGCCGAGGCCTACGGAGAGAGCCGCCACCAGCCACTGCACCTTGTCCCAGCTCAGTCCCAGAGTGGTGCACACAAAGGAGGCGTCCACGGCGATGAGAAGATAGGTAATAATGGTGGTAATGGAGTAATTGTACTTTCTGAGAAGCTCCCAGTGATTGAAAAGAAGCACCTCCATCACGCCCGGGAGGTTCCGGATCACCACGGCGCCGATGCCCAGAGCGTAGGTGACCAGGAGGAGATCAAAGGCGGTAACCGCCTTGACCAAATCTCCCGCCCCCACGGTATAAACCGTGAAGTTCTTGAGATAGTTGGTTACGGCAATGAGATCGCCCCAGATGCTGTAGAGGATTACCGCCAGCAGGAACAGGAATATCTGATCCACGATGGTTACGGTCTGAGCGCTGACCTTGTAGGCGCTGATCTCATCCTTCTGCACCGTAAACAGATTGTCGGCATCTTCGTCTCCTGATGAATTATCTCCGCTGTCCTGCTTCTTCCGCTGCTCCTCCTGCCACTGCTTCAGCCGGGCCTTGATGGTGTAAACCCGGAAGGTTCTCTTGATAAGGCTTCTCAGAAGGTCATAGGTAAGAATGATAAACAGGGAGACAATGATCCTTTCGCAGAGCATCACGGCGGAATAGTAATACCCGAGATAGGTGATGATCATCTGGGTGATGCACAGGAGGAGCGCCACCGCAATGATGAACTTCTTCCGGAACAGCACATCCTTTCTTTTGAAGCTGGCCAGCACCAGCTTCAGAAACTCGAAGGAGAGATAGGCGGAAATCAGAAACAGGATCATCTGCCCGGTGACATCGTTGGTGAAGATGTTCTGGGTGTTTACCCGCCACTGCACCGTAAGCCAGATCACCGCAATGGAGATGAAGATGTTCCGGTGGGCGTTATAGAATTTTTTATCAAAGGTAACGTTGAAGATTTTTTCGTTCACGCCCCCGGCGGAATAAACCCTGAGGAAGAACACCGCTCCCGCCAGAAGGAGAGCAAGGCCCCAGACGGTTTCATAGAAATTATGCTCCGTCATGAGCTCCTGAGTAACGCTGTCCCGGAATTCCGTGATGCCCAAAAGGATATGACCGCAGAGGAAGATAAAAAGAAATACCGCAGCCGCCTTCATCAGATCCGCTGTCAAGGCCACCGGGGCATCGCTGTAGCCGGCCTTGCGGGGCTTAACCATATTGGCCATGATCACCTGCCGCCGCTTCTCAAAAAACCGCCCCGCCCAGATAACCAGAGCCAGAGCCAGAATCAGGAGTCCGGCATCGAGGCATTCCCGGAATGACGGCTGCACCAGCTTGACATTCCGGATATAGTTGGCCAGCATGAAGTCTTTCTTTTCCACCTTGTCCTGAAAATTTTGCGCCCACTTGCGGCCCAGACGCACATTGGAGGGGTTCCAGAACAGGGCGTTACGGATCTGCTCGTTCAGGGAGGAACGGATCTTTTCATAAGCGTCGTGGCTGATCTGGAGGTTCGCGGCGTTCCGGGTATTGGTGTTCAGAATCACATTAAGCTCCGAAAGCAGCCGGAATCTGAGCTCCAGCTGCTTCTTCAGGAGGCCCTCGATTTCGGGATTCTGACTGAAATCGCTGCGGTTATCCTCGTAGATCTTCTTCCGGAAGCCATCCAGACTGTTCAGATCATTACGGTTCTGATACATCATCATGCGGCGATCGGACAGGTTCTCGGTAAAGTTGTCAGGGAGATCTATCTTCCGGTAGTAGTTGTTCTGCGCCAGCAGGATCCGGGCCAGATTCACCGTGCCCTTGAAATAGGAAATCTGGTTATTGAGATCCTCCTCAAAGCTCCGGGCCTCGGCGATAAGCTGGGTCAGGCGGTTGTTTTCGGCCTCGTACAGGTTGTTCTCGCGGTTAACGAGCTCGATATCCTTCTGAATCATGCTGTTGAGCTCGGCGAGCCGGGCCACTGCCGGATACTCCCTGGCGGCGCTCACCGCCTTGCTGGCCTTGTCCATGGTGCTGGAGAGATTTTTCCGCCGCATTTCCGCATGGAGCTCCCTGATATTGTCCAGAAAGTCAGTTACCGCGGACAGGATCTCCTGCCGGTAGTTAACCCCCACTGCCAGGTTTTTGTAGGACACCTCATAATTGTTGAGAATGAACTGGGTGACATTGATTTTGGAGGTGTGCGCCGCATTCCGGGCCTTCAGCCGGAGGTACTTAGTGGGACTGGTGTTGCGATCCAGATCCCGGAGCACCGCGGTGTTTTCCTGAATCTCTGCGGTCAGTTCGCCGATTTTGGCGGTAGATGTTTCGATATAGCTGCTGGAATTGTCATAGAAATTCTTCACCCGGCTGTAGGCAGTCTGGGCATTTTCCTTTTTGGCGGTGTATTTGGCGATCAGGAGGGCCAGATCCGCATCGGAAAGAGTCGGGGCCAGCTTTTTATCCGCCTCCAGATCCTTGAAAAACGCCTTATGCTCCCGGAGATAGCGGTTGTCCTCGGGATCCATGTTAATAAAGGTGTACACCCATTCCATGGTTTTAACGTCGCTGAGGATTTCCTGATCGCTTTTCCGGATATCAAGATAATCCTCCAGGGCCTGGGTCTCTTCCGGAGTGATGCTGCCGTCCTTCTCCTTTTCCTGCAAGGCCCGGATTCTCTTCTCGATTTCCGCAAGGCCGATGCCGATTCTGGCGGGATCGTTAGGATCCACCTCGCTGGCTACGGACGGGGTGTTTTTGGTCTTCCGGCCTTCGGGGAGATCTCCGGCCCGGTCGTCATGCTCCACCGTAAGGGATGCGGGCTTCTGCTCCTTGGGAGCGGTCTTGCCTGGAGCGGCTTCGGAGGTTCCGGCCACCGCCAGAAACAATAATGCTGCCGCTGCCGGAAGCGCCATCAGTTTAAAAAATCCTTTCTTAATCATAGCCATCAAATAACAACTCAGAAAACCGGAAAACGCAGAAACCCGTAAAACAAAGAAAATCGCGGCATTTCCGCTCTGTCCGAAGCCCGTCCTGATGCCTGAGACTGCTCAGGAGCTGTTCAGGATCAGCTCCGGAACCAAAAAATTATTTCCAATGATAACAAAAAGAGGAACTGCCGCGGCAATCCCTCTTCCTGCGATAATGTCATAAGGTCAGCATCAGCCGAGCTTGATCCCCAGTGTCTGTCTCAGATAAGCGCCGGCGCCGATAAGGCCGCAGTACTTCTGAGTGATTACATATACCGGGATCTGAGAAAGATACTTCTTGAAGCGGCCCTTGTCCTCAAAAGCCACCCGGAAGCCGGAATTCTTAAAGAACTCCAGGAAGCGGGGCACAATGCCGCCGGCAATGTAAACGCCGCCGAAAGCTCCCATGTTCAGAGCCAGATTGCCGCCGAAGCGTCCCATCATCACGCAGAACAGGCTGAGAGCGCGATGGCAGTCGGTGTCAGGATCGTCTCTGAGAGCTCTTTCGGTGACATCCCGGGGCTCCAGGGCCTCCGGCTGTCTTTCATCGGAAATCACAATGGCGCGGTAGATGTTAACAAGACCCATGCCGGACAGCAGTCTTTCATAGGAAACGTGGCCGATTTCTTCCCGGAGCACGGCCAGAATGGCATCCTCTTCTTCGCTGTTGGGCGCGAAATCCACATGGCCGCCCTCACCGGGAACGCTGATCCAGTTGTCCTTGAAATTAAAGAGGTGAGCCACGCCCAGACCGGTGCCGGCGCCGTAAACCACTACCGGCTTGTCCTTTGCAGGCTCTCCGCCGCCGATCTGCACCAGATCCTGCTTTCCCAGCACCGGAATGGCCATGGACTGGCCGGTGAAATCATTGATGATTTCCAGATTGTCCAGCTTCAGATTGGCCTTCATCTCGGAAATGTAGAATTCCCAGGGATTGTTGGTCATCACCACATGATCGCCGGTAATAGGACAGGCAATGGCAATGCAGGCATCCTTAACCTTGATGTCGGCGTGCTTGCCGAAGTACAGCCTGATCACATCCTCGAGGCTGGAGTTTTCCAATGCGGAGAATACCTCAACATCGCTGATCTCGCCGTTTTCAAGATTGCAAAACGCCAGACGGGCATTAGTGCCGCCTACATCTCCAACCAGAGCATAATTTGCCATTTCCATAAACTCCCATATGCAACTTAAACTTAACACCGGATCCGAAAAAGCCCCGTCGGCTTTTCCGCAGAATTATCCGCCAAATCATCGTTCTCCGCCCCTTCCATGGGCGCGGAGAAAATAATCCGCTATGCTGCATATGTTACCGGAACAATGATAACTAGTGAATTCCGGGAGACAAATTTTTCAAATTTTTGTGAGATTGTAAAAGGTGCGGCGCCAAATTGCTCCTGAGAAAACATTTTCAGGCTTCCGGAGCTCCCGGATCATGACAGAAAAACCGCTTCCCTGCCTTGGCGATCTTCATTTTTTCCTCGTTCTTCGCGCATTCCTCATTTGCTTTATTTGCTTCATTTCCTTTCATCATCATTTCAGAGGCTTATTGCCTCCCTGCTATGCCTGCTCTGCTATGCTGCCATTGTCATATGCCTGCTCTGACTTTGCTGAAAGCTCGTGTAATAAAATTCAGGCAAAAAGAGCCGTTTTAGCAAAAGCGTTTTAGGGAATTTTCAGCAGTTTTATAAAAATTTCCATTCTTCTCCGGAAAAAATTCCAGGATGTGCCCTGAGCGACATTTTTGCAGAAAAATATGAAATCGTTTTCTAGCACTGTGCTAAAATCAGCCGTGCCGGATTATTATTTATTTCCGGCAGGAGCATCGGGAAGAGCCGCCCTCTTGCAAAACCGCTCTCCCGAAAATGCGGGCGCCCCGCAAAAAGAGCCGGCGCCTTAAAACAGATAATAAAACACCGCCCGCCTGTAGTTTTATTTCAGGAATGCTGTCACCTCCTGAGCCACCTCCTGAAAGCTGCAGCCGCCCCCAGCCAGAGCTAGATGAGGACTGATTGATGAATTTTCTGGATTCCATATTTGAGAGATATGATTCCCTGAGCCGCACGGAAAAGAAAATCGCCGATGCGGTAAGAGCCGATCCCCACTCGGTGATAAGCTCCAGCATCGCCAATCTGGCGAAGCTGGCGGAGGTGTCCGAGCCCTCGGTGCACCGCTTCTGCCAGCACCTCAATCTCAAGGGCTTTCCGGAATTCAAGCTCAGGCTGGCTCAGAGCATTGCCAAGGGCACTCCCTATGTGAACATTCATGTGGAGGCCAATGACACTACCGAAAACTACACCAAAAAGATTTTCGAGGCCTCCATTTCCGCTCTTACCGAGGCCCAGAAGAGTCTGGACATCTACGTCATCAAGAGATGCGTGGACATTCTGAGCTGCGCCAAGAAGATCACCTTCTGCGGCCTGGGCTCCAGCGCCGCCGTGGCTCATGACATGATGAACAAGTTCTTCCGCTTCAATATCCCGTGCAATTACTTCGAGGATCCGGTAATGATGCTGATGAGCGCGGCCAACTCCAATCTGGAGGAGGTGTTCATTCTGATCTCCCACACCGGAAGAACCAAGGATCTGGTGGATGTGGCCACCCTGGCCCGGAGCCGGAACGCCACGGTTATCGGCATGACCGCCAAAAACTCTCCCCTGGCCGAGGAATGCACCCTGGTGCTGTCCATGAACATTCCCGAAGACACAGACATTTATATCCCCATGGCCTCCCAGCTGGCCCATCTCACCATGGTAGATGTGCTGGCCACCGGTCTTATTCTCCGGAAGGGGCCGCAGTTTATCGAAAGCCTGAAGAAGGTCAAGGAGGGCATTCAGGAATCCCGCTATGCTCCGGGAGTGACTCATGCCTCGTCTCAGGCCGCCCCGGGAGAAACCCCGGAGGCCGGGCAGCGGACTCCGGCCGGACAGCGTCCGGCGTAGCCGGCGACCCGGCTGAGACGGTTCTCAACACAAGGAGCGCAGCTGATGTCCCGTATTCTGGCAATCATGGATTCCTGCAGACTGTACCGGTTTGTGGCAATGGGGTCTCTCGGCATTTCCTGGAACGACGCCCTGGAGTTTTCGGATACGCTGCCGGTGCGGGAAGACTATCTGGATCTCCTGAAAAACACCTGCCTGCCCCGGCGGGGTTATCGCAGAAAGATTTTTCTCATCATCAACAAGGAGCCTCCCCTGGACTATGACGCCAGTCTGGAGGTCAGCATCAGCGAAGTGGAGTTCCTGGTGGCTCTGGACGAAAAGGCACAGGAAAAGCTCTCTCAGGCCTGGCCGGAATTTCATTTCGAGTCCCTGCCGCCGAATTTTCTGAAGGGGCAGAATTACGAGTTCCCGGTGTTGGATCGCCAGACCCGCATGGGAGCCGCCGCCGCCATGATCCTTCTGGGCATCGCCCCGGCTCCGGACATTATCAGCGAGCAGACTCTCATGAATCTGGATCCTCATATCTCAGATTCCGTCATGATGGGCATCAGGCTGCGCTCTCTTAAGAGGCCCTACTTCAGCACCGGATACCAGGAAAGAACTCTCATGTCCCTGGTGATTTCCTATACCAGAAACCCCGCCTTCGGCTACCCCGATACCGATGCGGGCTTCTGCTACGACATCATGGACATCTTCCATTATCTGGTTAACCGCTCCGATAAAACCCCGCCGTCCCATGACAAGGCTTCCTTCAACACCGGCATTCTGAATGAGCTCCGGGAACTCTGCGAAAGCAATCCCGATATGGCTCTGGAGGATCTCATAAGCCGCATGGACGAGCTGCCCTGCTGCCAGCGCATCATCAACGTGTTCAGCCATCTTTCCGACAACAAGCCAGAAATCCCTTTCTTCTATCTCAAGGCCATGCACCACATCCGGGCAAACCGCGGCTGGAACCAGAACTTCATCAGCGGTCTGGCCTCCTGGCTCCGGAATGATGCCGAAAAGAAATACTTTGCCGTTCTTCTGGGAGCCTCCGCGGGTTTTGAGAAGCTTTCCATCCCGCTGTTCCGCTTCCTTTCCATCAGCATTATCAGCGACTGCGAGGATCCCAATACCTGCATTGCCAGCACTGCCGGAGACGGCCGGCTGGAGGATTCCAACTTCCTGAATGTGGATGTTTTTGAGCGGGATGCGGCGAATCCCGGCGAAGATGATGACAGGGAAGACCGGGACAGCAGCGTCTCCGACACAGCAGCCCCGGCTCCGGCGGGAGATTCCGCCCCGGTGCCCCAGAAGCCGTCCCTTCTTACCTATCAGGATGACAGCTCCGGGGACAGCGACAGCAATCCCGAAATTCTCAATGTGTTCAGCATCGACATGTCCACCAACGATCAGGAATTTGACATGCCGGAGTTCATTAACACCGATGAAACCTTTAACGGCTTTACGATGTCAGAGGAGGACGACGAAAGCAATGCCGCAGGCGGGTCATATGCCGCTGACGGGGAAAGAAAGGAAGCCGTGTCCGCGGCCATTCTGGACTTTGAGAGCAGCCGGAAGGAGGCTCAGGAGAAGGCTAATCAGAAGGAGGTTAATCCGGAGACTCCCTTTACCGCCATGTTCCCGGCCCCCTTTACTACCAGACAGAAAAGCATTCCGCCCTACCAGAGAGCCAGTCTGGACGCCCTCAGTCAGGCCATGCAGATAACCCACAATATGGCGGAGATTGCGGATGCCGAGCTCCGGGATTCCGTGCTGAGTCTTATTGAAACCGAAGCTCCGGTGCGCCGGGAACTCATTCTGGCGCGGCTCAAACTGCTCGCCCGCAGAAACAAGACCCCCTTCAGAAAGGTCCAGGAGGAGCGCAAGGTTCAGGAGCTGATAAATGAGGTGGTGTCAGGGCCTGGGCGCCGCTTTGTCACCGATAGCGAGGGCTTTATCTACCACCGGAGAAAATTTGTTCTGGCACGATCCCGCAACCTGGCCGACTCGAAAAACGACAGCACGGTGGCAGACTATCTCCGGAGTCCGGAAAACATTTCCCGGGCGGAAATCGCCGCGGCCTACTTCATAGCCAAGAGCACCGGAAACCTGCTTATTAATGAAATCACCCCCCAGGACATCATCGATATCTTCCATCTGAAGCCCCGGGGGGAGAAGATTCAGAAAACCGCCGATCGCATTCAGGAGGTTATCAGCTATCTCTCCGCGATCCCGGATATCAAAAAAGCTCTGGCGGATCTGATTGCCGCAATCCCGAAATAACGCCGCCGGACCGGACTCCTGATGTCAGGGGCCGGGCGCAGGCTGATTGCTGCCTTCAGGGGCCGCTCCGTTATTTTCCAGCCGTCTCAGGTAATGCTCCGGAAGTTCAATGCCCCGATCCCGCAGGGCAGCCAGATAGACGGTGCTTTCCAGACGCTTCTGAGATGCCCGGATCTCCTCAGCGGTGGTGCCCTTGTCCCGGATGCCCCAGCCCATGAGAACCGCCAGAAGCGCCGCAAAAAGCGCCAG
>NZ_JBGVBR010000159.1:0-12037 GCF_045225735.1 Succinimonas sp.
GATTAAGTTTAAAACATTTCTGTAGACATCAAGATTATATTCTTCGCATTTTTGAATTGGGTTTGTTTCAAATTCCTTTGTTAAGTAATACAAATCATTTTTAAATTCCTTGGCAGGAATATTTTTGTTTAAGGCATGTCTGGCCAGAAAAATACGCCGGTCTCGGATTTTGTCGCCAAGACTGCTTATATAATTCAGAGTCTCCCTGATGTTTTCCTTGTCCTTGCCGGCCAGGTTCCAGTAGTCATTAAGAGCCTCTGCGTAATTCTGAACCTGTTCAAAGTATCTGGCCGCTTGCAGGTAGTTGCTTTCAAAACGGCAGGCATAGGCGCTGCAGGTGTTCAGCCCGTTTTCATTGTCCTGTTCCCGGTAACGCGCTGCCGCCTGACGCATAAGGCTGGCATCCTGAAGATCCATGGCTTTTTGCTTGAAGGTTTCTGCCAGTTCTTCAATGTTAATGATTTTATCCTGAGTTACAGATTCCGGATCCCCTTTGACAATGTAGCCCAGAAGCGAATAATTCGGTTCCCATTTGGAGTGCTCGATCATCGTTTTATCAAGAGCGCTGATTCTTTCCTGGAGTTTGGGATCATCGGCGGAAAAGGCAAAGGCCCAGAAGGATTTTTCTGAAAAATCGGTAAGCACAAAGAGCCTGCTGGTGGCGCGGGTGGCGGAAACGTAGGCATTGTTCAGGAAGTATTTGATCTCAATTTCCCGGGATTCATTGTCATCAGCGTGGCTGCAGGTGTTATACCAGGTAGACAGACTTTGCAGGGTAAGTTCCTTAAACGGTTCCTTGAAAGGATCCTGAAGATTGTCAAAACCGTAGATGGCCACGCAGGGATATTCCAGTCCCTTAACCTGGGACGGATTGCAGATGGTGATGTTTTTGGCGGATCCGTCTTCGTAGAATTCAATAAAGTCCTTGATGTCGGATTTTTCGATAAAGTCCTTGGCGCTTTGGCCTTCGCTGGTGGGAATAATCAGCACCACACCTGTGGAGTTCAGTTTTTTCCATACCAGAGGGTCGCCGGGAGACAGGCACACTACCGGACTTTGCTTATCCTGAGTATGATAGGGAATCTGCGGGGTGAATTTATCTTTGCGGGCGCAGCGGGTATGATTCAAAAGCTGCAGTCTGTTAGCAAGCTTGGTGATGGCTTCCGGAGAACGGTAGTTATGCGTCAGCACCACGGGATCCGGAGCCCCTACTGCTCCCACGGCCTTGGACTTGGTGACATGCATAAGCTCGGTGGTGAAGTAGGATCGCAGGGAACTCCAGCTGAAGCCCGTGGGGTTCAGCGTCTGGAATTCATCACCGGCAAATATGAAGGGCAGCTGATACAGCATATTTTCATCATAAACCTGACGCCGGGAGAAGGAGGAAATCCGGAGAATGAAGTCAATCTCCGCGCGGGTGAAGTCCTGAGATTCATCGCAGAATACGGCGCTGAACCGGTCGGTTACGCAGGTTTCGCAGCTGTCGTCATCCGGGGCCAGGCAGTACCGCACCAGATCCTGATCGTCCCAAAGTTCTTCATCATCCTGAACCTTGCTGTACCAGTTTTCCCAGACATCTTCGTAAATCATTTTGAAGGTTTCGTCAGAAACGCTTTTGTTGTCCCGGCCGATGTTCTCGTACATTTCAGGGGTCAGATATTCGTCAGCGTTCCAGCCCTTGATATAGGTTCTGATAACGTGCCAGCAGATGGCCGGGCCGTATTTTTCCAGAGCGTCATGATTGCGGCCGATTTTTCTTTCCCACTTTTCCCGGAATTTCACATAAGTCAGATGCTTGTTTGGCGAAAAGCGCGCAGCAACAATGCCGGGAACCGCTTTTTCAATAAAATCCTTAAGAAGCTCCTGAAATACATGAAAAGAGGCGCCGAAACGGGGTTTAATGTCAGTTTCAAAGTTTTTCTTCAGTTCCTTCAGCTTTTTGGTATAGGCGTGGTTTTTGGTGAAAAGGTTGGTGGCCAGTCTTCTGGCATTGTCGATGAGATTGGAGCTGTATGAGATATATACCGGGGGATTGACGGTTTCGTATTCCAGATTTCTGAGAACATACTCGGCGAAGAGATACTGCAGCATGGTGGATTTGCCGCTGCCGGCTCTTCCGGTAAGAAACAGCGGGAACCTGATTACATCGGAAACAATGGTCAGTTCCTCTTCGGAGAGAATGAAGTTGCTGTTTTCATCCTTCTCCATTTCCCGCCAGAAATCAGAATCCCCTTCCAGCATGGACAGGGGGTAGGCCCGGGTGCATATTCTTTTCAGGGTGGCCAGTTCCGGGGTGTCTGTAAAGCTGTGCTTCTCCTTAAAAGCGGCCAGATCCGCATCAGTTCCGATTTTAAGAAGATACCAGGAATCGGAAAAGTCAGGATCTCTGGCTACGAGAATCTTCATGTCATCGTCGCCGTAGGACTGTTCCAGAAAACCGTACTCGTCTTTCTCAAAAGCCGCGTAAACCAGTTTTTGAACAGCTTCTCCGACCTTGGTGTAATCCTGAAATAATTTATTTCTGGTGGTGGCCACCCAGTCCTTGGATTCAATCAGCTTTTCATTAAAGATTTCATGAGCAAGACCGCCGGTTCTCTGAATGAAGTTGATTTCGTCAGTGTTCAGCGGCGGCAGACTAACCGTGTTATCCGGTTCCTTAAGCTTCTCGGCGATTTCAGCGGCATACTCGTCCCAGCAGGCATTTTTAATTCCGCTCAGCCGTTCCCTGTCCTTGTCAGGAGAACGATTTGAATAAACAACCTTATAATCCTGATCTGCCCGGGAGAAAATCTTCAGGGCGACATAGCATCTTACCTGGGTGTTCTGCACCGTCATGTTCTGACAGGCCATGATGATTCTGAAGCTTCTGCTGAAGGGTTTTTTAATGATATTAATGGATCCTGAGGAAAACAAAACGTTGCCCGGATTGTGCTGGTAATCCTTGTCGTTCTCCACTGTTTTTTTAAACCTGTCAAAAACATGCGTGCAGGAGAATTTCCGGGCATCCTCGTCATACTGAGGGGTTTTCATTACAAAGCATCTCATAACAAAATCCTTTCTTAACCGGTTAAAAAAGAGGGGCTGATACAAAGATTCTATTACAGGGGCAGAGGGGCACCAATAATCAAAAATCAATATTTTGATCTGTATGCTGATTTAATTTGTGATCTTTGTCTAATTTAATTGGAGCATAGACTTAAATTTATCCTGTTGTTATCCGATTGTTAATAGGGTTGCCGCACAGATGGCATTATGGCCGGGGGATCTGAAAAAAACACATAGACAAAGGTTATTTCCGCCTCTCCCATGGAACTTAAACCTGGCATAAAAAAGCCCCGCCATAAATGCGGGGCTTCGGTTTGATTCAGACCAGGCAGCCGGTTAACGATACTGGCACTGGTATCTGTCGCTGTTCAGGTCAGGGTGGCGGGACGGATGATAGGAATGCGTATAATCATCCAGCTTTCTCTGCAGACGCTGCTCGGCATGTCTGAGACACTCCCACTGCTTTCTGTATCTGTTATATTCGTGATCGTCCTTGGCTCTGTCCATCCTTCTGTTGGCTTCTTCCATATCCCTTCTGATGGCGTCAAATTCCTTATTGGCCTTGGCGATGTTGTCCTTCATGGCCCGGGCATCTCTCATGGCATCGGGATAGGGCATTCTGTTGATTTCATTGCGGTAGTTTCTGACGGTGACTCTTCTGCCGTTGGCGTTGCTCAGCTTGCTGTAGTCATCCTGAGCGTGATAGCGCAGCTGCTCCAGGTAGCGGTAGTTGCTCCTGAGCTTATCGTACGTATCGCCGCGGAAGTTTCCGCTGTCCATAAGATCCCGGATGTCAGAGAGTTTTCTGTCGATCTCTTCAATCTGCTGGCCCATGTCGTATACCACATAGCCGGCCTTGTAGTTCTCCACAAATTCACTTTCGTATCTGGTGCCGCGGCAGATATCGGTGAGGGTATAGCCCTGAAGACCGATGTTGTAAGCCCGGGAGGGATCGCAGAACACCTCGGCTCCCTGACGGCGGCCCTGATTATAGGAATTCCGGTCAACGTTAACGTATTTGCTGCAGGCTTCCACATACTCGCCCAGCATGCCGGAGCCCTTGCCCTCAGTGCCGTCCTGGTATCCCTTGTCATACCAGTTGGTGGCGTAGCATTCTTCCTCTGACATGACTGCGCAGCCCTGAAGTCCGCTCAGGAAAAGTCCCAGAAGCGCGAGTTTGGCGGTCATTCCGGTTAATCTAAAAGTATTCATCTTTATGGTCTCTGCTTTATCAAACTTATCTGCTTTTCAGCCGGGCCGGAGGATAACCGGAAGCGGCAGGGCTTCCTCTATCAGTTTTTCCGATCCGGATATATGCCGGTAAACGAAGCTCCTGACTCATGGTTACGAATTTCTGCGGCCCCGGGAAACGGCTTCAGCGGGATTATATGCTGAACCCCGGGATTCCCCCCGGAAATAATTCCAATCCCGTGAGCCGGTGCCGTTTTCCGGCCGGGCCGGTGTCTATTATTACGAACAAGGTCACAAAAAAGGGAAGCCGAAGCTTCCCTGTTGCCTTTAGTCTTGCTTGTCAGTCCTCGGAGCCGTCAATCCACTTCCGGGCCATAAGCTCGATATCCTCCCGGGTTTCCGCGCCTCCGGTAAAGCCGGAGTTGTGCACAAAGGTCACGGTGGCGATGCCGGAGATCTCCCTGAGAGCCTCTCCGTCCTTGCCGCGCCAGGCCCGGGGCGCATTGCAGCGGTTTATAAAACGGGAAGAGAGAGAACCCGGCAGAGACTGAATCCGAAAGCCCTTCTTGTCCGGGTAGATGGCGATTTTGCAGTTTTTGAAAACATCCCAGTTGTTCATCACCGCATCAAACCAGGGGAGCTTCTCATCCAGCCAGAGAATTTCCGATCTGTCGTAGGCGTTAAGCACCGCCTCTTCCTTTACCGTATCTGAGAGGGTTTTGATAAAGATGTTCCGGTACAGCGTGGCCAGAGCCTTTACCGTGGCCGTGAAGCGTTCCATCTGCTCCTCATCGGTGCCGTCATGAATGTTCTGCATGGCTACCAGATAGGGGATGACCGGAGTGTGCATAAAGAACTGGTTCACCCTGTTATAAAGCGCGGTTTCCTCCGGGGTTTCCGCTTTGGCAATGCCGGCGGTGTAGCTGTCCAGCTGGCCGTTGTCGGTAAGGTCGGTGTATTCCATGACATTTCTGTCGATGGTCTTAAAGGCCTTTTCATAGATGTGTTCCGGAAGCTCCCCGAGTCCGGCTTCTCCGGCCAGCTTTTTCAGGAGAGGGAGGCCGAATTTCCGCCAGATGAGCCCGGCGGTGGCGTACTTGATGCCGTTATCCCGGAACACGCCGAACTCCCGGGGATGGTGATCAAAGTGCTTTTCAAGATCAAACTGTCCGGATACGTCTATAACATAGTCCGCCTGCTCCATGACTGCGGGATCCCGGGTGCGGATAAAGCGGGCTTCCGGATCCAGAAGGGTGAAAATAACCGATGCGGTAACCTCGTCCGCATGAAAGGTGCCGTTGTGGGTTGCTACCAGCATATTGAATCTCCTGCCGATTTTCTGAAGCCGGGGGTCAGTCCGGCCGGTTTTAAAATTATTGTCTCAGTTCTTGCGGAATCGCTCAGAATCCCGCTGTTTCTGTAACAGCCTGCTTCCGGCAGCTGCAGCCGTTTTTTTTGCAGGCATTGTACCTGTCCTGCAAGGCATTGTACCGGTTTTCAGCGGTGTTTTCGACAGTTTAAGGGTGGTAACCTGTCAAATGTGCTGCTGTTACCCGTAAGGAGAGGCGCTGATTATTTTCCGGACTCCCTGCCGGTCTTCCATGGTTAATGCCGGTTTTATTCCTGAGGTTGCCTCTTCCTTCGCGGCGGCGCCGGTTTTAATCACGGTTTGCTCCCGCAAAGCTGAGGATAATCCTGTGGATAACTCCGGTAATTGATCACCTCCCCGAAAAAAGCCTTGATTTTTGTTCCGGGACTCCGGGGCAGGGCGTTTTCCGGCGGGATTTGTTAACAGAAACACACCTAAAGCAAAGCTAAAGACCTCCGCCGCGTTTTTGAAATACGAAATCGCGGCCATCTTCCTCCGGAACATTTTCTGAAATGCCGGCGGGGAATAAAGGGTATAATAGGCGCCGGCGGAAAGCGGGGATGAATGCCGCGGATCCGGGATGTTTTTTTACTGCCGCGCCGACTTTGCGGCTCTTAATGCAGGTATTCCTGTTAATGTACGATAATTTCAGTTCCGATAATGGGCGTTCCCGTGACGATCCTGACAATGAAAGCCTTTTGGATTCCTATACCGGGAAAATTAAAAAAAATCTTCCCTGGCTCCCCAGGTTTATGTCTGAAAACCTTTGGGGATACATCCCGGGACTTCTGGCGGCGATTTTTTGCTTTTCCATGTGGGAATTTTCCTCTGATGACAATGTCCGGGTGCTGGAGTTGAACAGGCAGGTTCTGGCCGGCTTTAACAGCACTGATGATGTCCGGAGATTTCTGGGCGCTGACTGGTACAAGCGCAACGATACCGGGAGACTGGAATATCTTATTTACAAGTATATCGCCCGCCTTGACGATATTACAGATCAGGAATATGAATGCTTTGTCCGGAAGCACGATAAGCGGGTTAAAATCAGCGTCTATCCCGGCAAAAAAGATATCGAGTCCCGGACAAATGCTTTCGTCCGGGCGGAAAAGGCCGCTTATCTTGACGGGAATGATCGCAAGATGACAAGGAAGGAGCTCTGGGGGGAAATTGCGGCCTTCAGAGTGCGGCAGGATGACCGGCGCTCCTGGTATACCGATAAGGCCGAAATGGAGATGAATGCCGAAGATCTTGATCGCTTTGTATCGGAAGAGGCGCTCCGGCAGAACATGCTTCAGGGCTGCGACAGCGAGGATGACTGAAATGACCAGCGCTCAGGACAGAAAGCTTCCCGACAATTCCGGATCTGCCGCGCCGGAAAACACTGTCTCCGGCCTGACCCCGGGCCGGGTGGTGCTGGCCCCCATGGAGGGGGTGCTTGATTATGCCATGCGCCGCCTCTTAACGGAAATTAACCGCTATGACTGGTGCGTGAGCGAGTTCGTCCGGGTGTCCGAGGTGGTGCTTCCCGAAAAGGTCATCCTCAAGGAAGCTCCGGAGCTCAGCGAGGGCGGCGTAACTTCGGCGGGCACTCCGGTATGGGTGCAGCTTCTGGGATCCCGTCCCGCTACTGTGGCCGCCAGCGCTCTTGTGGCTGTAAAGCTGGGAGCTCCCGGCATCGACCTTAATTTCGGGTGCCCCAGCAGACTGGTTAACCGTTCCCTGGGCGGCGCCGCAGTGCTCCGGACGCCGGATCTCGTTGGAGATGTGGCCCGGGCCGTCAGGGACATGGTGCCTCCGGAAATTCCGGTATCCGCCAAGATCCGGCTGGGCTGGGCGGATGCGGCGGAGGCTCCGGAAATCATCAGAAATCTGGATCGCGCCGGGGTCAGCCTGATAACCATTCACGCCCGCACCCGCCATGACGTTTATGCCCCGGGCACGGTGAAATGGGAGGCGGTTAATCCCCTGAGAGAGCTTACCCGCATCCCCATGATCATCAACGGAGACATTATCGATCCCGTGTCCTATGCCCGGGCCCGGGAGCTTTCCGGACTCCGGGATGTCATGGTGGGCCGCCAGGCGGTGGCGGTGCCCAATCTGGAGCGAGTGCTCCGGGGCAAGGCGCAGCCCTTTGATGTCAGTTCCTCCCTGGAGGCCTGCCTGCGCTTTGCCGCCATCCTTTCCCGGAGAACGGAGGATCATTTTATCAAGGCCCGGATCAAGCAGTTTCTGGGCTATGTCAGGAAGGCCCGGCCGGAGATTCAGGATCTTTTTCGGGAGGTGTGCCGCAATGAGACCCTTTCCGGGATTCTGGCGGTGATCGAGGCGGGCATCCGGAATCAGCGGGAAGCGAATCACACAGAAGTTTAACAGGAGTTTGCCATGGCGGATTTATGCAATGCGGAAGCCGGATCTCAGACCCCGGAAACCCCGGCGGGAATTCTGATGCTAAGAACCATGTCCATGCCGGCGGATGCCAACCCCAACGGCGATGTTTTCGGGGGATGGATCATGTCCCAGATGGACGCCGGCGGAGCCATGATGGCCTATGAGATGTGCCAGGGCAAGGTGGTTACCGTGGCGGTGGATGAGATTGTGTTCCGGAATCCGGTGAAGGTGGGAGACGTGGTCTGCGTGTATGCCCGCTGCGTCCATATCGGAAACACCTCCCTGAAGGTGCGGCTCCAGTTCTGGACCAAGAGAGGCGTCAGCGCCCGCTCCACCCGGGTCAAGGTGGCCGAATCCTGCTTTACCTATGTGGCCGTGGACGATGAAGGCAAAAAGCGGCCGTTGCCGCTTTCCCTCACGGAACACCGGGAGGAGATTCTCCGGCGGGGCTATTCCGCGGATCTTCTGTAGCGGTTTCCCAACCTGCCAATTTAACCCGAAGCAATAAAAAGGCGCCGATCTCTTAAAGATCGGCGCCTTCGCTTATTGTTCCTTGTTCCCTGCTTCAGCAGCCAGCCATCAGGAGATCACCTGATGCTCGCCCTGAGTCTTGCCCGGGGATCAGGCAATGCCGGCTTCGGCCTTGACCTGCTCCAGCCAGATGGCCACTCTTTCCGGGGTCATGTCCGGCTGGTTGTCCTCGTCCAGAGCCAGTCCGGCGAATTTGGAGCTGTCTCCCTCCACGAGAGCCAGATTGCTGTTAAAGTCGTAACCCTCAGTAGGCCAGGCGCCGATGAACTTCACGCCCTTCTTCAGCAGGAGGTGATAGAGATGGCCCATGCCGTCCACGTAGTAGTCGGAGTATTCCACCTGATCCCCCAGACCGAACAGGGCAATGGTTCTGCCGGTAAGATCCAGCTCTTCCAGCTTGTCCTTGAAGGCGTCCATGTCACCCTGGAGCTCGCCCAGATACCAGGTGGAGGTGCCCAGAAGCACCAGATCGTAGTTAAGAAGAACGGAAGCGTCTTCCACATTGCGCACGTCAAACACATCAGCCAGATCGTCGCCCAGAAGTTCCTTCATGAGATTGGCGGCTTCCTCGGTGTGCCCGGTGTCGGAGCCGTAAAAAATACCAATTTTCTTTGCCATATATGATTCCAAAATTACGGGATGCGGCTTTGCCGAGAGGGCTCTTCCTGAGCATGATGAAGCCGCGGTTCCCGGAGGTGATTAATTCTCGCTTCCTCAATATTATCACATCCCGGCGGTCATGTCCCCCCTGCGATATGGGGCAAATTGACAATAATTGTCAGGGGGCGCCGGCAGAAAAAAGCTGAATACGTTTTCAGAAATTTGCCCAATGGCTTTTCTTTTGCGGTATCATGTAAGGAGCGGGCGGAAACAGAGATGCTTCCCGGAATTATCAATACGAACACAGGGGGACTTTATGTTCAGACGTACCAAAATTGTTTGCACCATGGGACCTGCTCTGGACAGAGAAGGGGTTCTTGAAGAACTGATAAAGGCCGGCGCCAACGTGATGCGGATAAACTTTTCTCACGGAACTGCCGAGGATCACATCGGACGGGCCCGGAGAGTGCGGGAAATCGCATCCCGGCTGGGGAGATGCGTGGCTATCATGGGTGATCTCCAGGGGCCGAAGATCCGCATTTCCACCTTCAAGAACGGCCCGATCTTCCTGAAAACCGGCGATCTGTTCACTCTGGATGCCGAGCTGGAAAAGGGCGAGGGCACCCAGGAGGCCGTGGGCATTGACTACAAGAATCTCCCCAAGGATCTCCATACCGGAGATGTGCTCATGCTGGATGACGGCCGGGTGCAGCTTTCCGTGGTTTCGGTAAAGGGCCCCCGGATCCTGACCTCGGTGCTGATACCGGGGCCCCTTTCCAACAACAAGGGCATAAACAAGCAGGGCGGCGGTCTGTCCGCGCCGGCTCTGACTGACAAGGATCGCAAGGATATTCAGACCGCCGCCGAGATCGGGGTGGATTTTCTGGCGGTTTCCTTCCCCCGCACCGGCAGCGATATCGAGCTCGCCCGGGATCTCCTCCGGCAGTCGGGATCCAATGCCAAGATCGTGGCCAAGATTGAGAGAGCCGAGGTGGTAAACTCCGACGAATGCATGGATGATGTGATCAGCGCCGCTGATGTCATTATGGTGGCCCGGGGCGATCTGGGGGTGGAAATCGGCGATTCCCGGCTCATGGGCGTGCAGAAGCGTCTTATCAGAAGAGCCCGGGCTCTGAACCGTCCGGTAATTACCGCCACCCAGATGATGGAATCCATGATTAAGTCCCCCATGCCCACCCGGGCCGAGGTGATGGACGTGGCCAATGCCATCCTGGACAGCACCGATGCCGTGATGCTGTCTGCCGAAACCGCCGCCGGCGATTACCCGGTGGAAACGGTCTGCGCCATGGATCAGGTCTGCCGCGGCGCCGAGCAGCATCCGGAAATGGTGGTCTCCACCTACCGCAATGAAAGCAAGTTTTCCAGCGGCGAGGAAACCATTGCCATGTCCGCCATGTTTGCCGCCAACCATCTCCCGGGCATCAAGGGCATTGTGGCTCTGACTGAAACCGGCCGCACGGTGCTTTACATGAGCCGCCTCCACTCTCCGCTGCCGATTTTTGCGCTGTCTCCCTCCCAGCGAACCCTGAACTGGTGCGCTCTTTACCGGGGCGTTTATCCTCTGGCCTTTGACTCCTCCAAGTACGGCACCATGGTAGAGGCCACCCGGGAGGCTCTGCAGGCCCTTAAGAAAAAGGGCTACCTGGCGCACGGAGACTGGATCATCATTACCCATGGCGATACCGATGAGCAGGGCAAGACCAATAACATGAAGCTCATGCAGGTGGATTAGCGCCGCGGGGAGTTTATCCCCCGGTTTAACCCGCGCTTAAGAACGAAATGTAAGGGCTGCTCCCGGGAGCGGCCTTTTTTAATGCGAGCCGTGGCCGGGAGCCGCCCCGGGGCCTGAGGCCGCCATTTTGCCCCGGGAACGTGTATAATCACCGGGATAAAGAGAGAGCCCGCAGAACCAGAGAACAAAGCAGAATCCGAGAGCCGGAAGGAGACCCCATGAAGAAATCATCAGAGGTATGGCAGGCCATAGTCGCCGAGGCCCGGGATACCGTCTCCCGGGAAAAGATGCTGTCCAGCTTTTTTCAGGAATATATCCTGAATCAGGGATCCATGGCGGAGGCTCTCAGTCTTCAGCTGGCTTCCCGGCTGTCCTCCTTTGTGATGCCGGCCCTGACCCTCCGGGAGCTTTTTCAGGAATTTCTGAACTGCCGGCCCGACACTCTGGAGATGATCGCCCGGGACATTGAAGCGGCGGTGGAAAGAGATCCCGGCCTGGGGGGATCCCGGGTGTCCGTTCTTCTCTACTGCAAGGGCTTCCATGCTTTGGAGGCCTGGCGGTGCAGCCACTGGCTCTGGGAATCCCACCGTCATGAAATGGCTCTGTTTCTCCAGGGCATCATCTCCCAGACCTTTCATGTGGATATCCACCCCGCGGCGGTAATCGGGCAGGGGATTATGCTGGATCATGCCACCGGCATTATCATGGGGGAAACCACGGTGGTGGGAGATGACGTTTCCATTCTGCAAAATGTCACTCTGGGCTGTCATGCCAGCACCTGTCAGGAGGGCGTTCGCCATCCCCGCATCGGGAGCGGGGTGCTCATCGGCCCGGACACCTCGGTGATCGGCAATGTGCGGATCGGGGACTGCGCCCGGATCTGCGCCGGCAGCGTGGTGCTTAAGGACATCGCCCCGCATGCCGTAGCCGCCGGCATTCCCGCTCGGGAGCTTATGGCTCAGGATACTCGGGTTACCCCGTCCCGGGAAATGGAAGAGGGCCTTTCGGATGAATGCTGGGACAAGTGCTGACCACGGATATTCCGGAAGCATAATCTCTGAAGCCGGAAACAAGCGGCCGGAGGAGCGGCCAGGGATATCCGCATTGCTTGCAAGGACAGGCTGGCGCTAACAGGGGATCACAAAGGAAAAACAGCTGTG
>NZ_JBGVBR010000160.1:0-2104 GCF_045225735.1 Succinimonas sp.
CAAGCCGGTCAAACTCCGCAATGAATGCCCGGCCTTCTTCCGAGTCCAGAAAGCTGTCATAGGTGTCCCTGACTTCCTGGTATACCCTCTTCGCAGCAGCCAGCCTTTCCTCCCGGGAGGCGCCTTTTACCATCAGGTTAAGACTCCGGCCCACCCGCCTGTCCCAGATCGGCATGTCCTTGTTGACCGAGGCCAGAAGCTTGCTGGCGAAGGATGTCTCCACATTCCCGGTGGCTTCGTACAGAGAAGTGACCACCTCATCAAAAGACGGTAACGGATTGCTGTTCCGGACTTTCTCGAAGAGATCATAAAATTTCTTCCGCCAGACTTCATTTCTGCGCACCTTGTAGAAGCCGTTGAAAATCCGCTGAAATTCCGGATCGCAGGATACATCGCTCTTCTGAACGGCATCCATGATGCGCATGTACTTCTCAAGACCAAAATTGTCGCGGCGGGCTGCCAGAACTTTTCTTAAATCTCCGGTATCGATCTTAATCATGGGGAATTTCCTCTGCTATGTCATTGTTGTTTTCTGCTGCTAATTGTATTATATTTATAGTCGTGTTGTCAAGTTAAAATATATGCACTTTGCATATTTTTGATTCTTATTATGAAGAATCTGCGGGCTTAAGGAATTCAGCAGGGTTCCGGCCCGGGAAAACATGAAGAATCACCTGCGGCGCAAGGCCGGGAAAGTGTCGCGGAAGCAGTCGGCTCCTAGATCCCGAATGCGGTTTCTGTCACATTTTCTCCCTGATTTGCTACAATACGCCCTCGCGGATGCCGGAGACTTCCCGGCCCGGAAATTTAGCTGGAAAATCGTTATGCTGGAATCTCTTGTTATTGAAAATTACGCCATCGCCCGCAAGGTCTCCCTGGGCCTGCAGCGGGGCATGAGCGCCATCACCGGCGAAACCGGAGCCGGAAAATCCATCGCCATTGATGCTCTCAATCTTGTGCTCGGAGGCCGGGCCGATGCCCGGGCCATTAGACCGGGAGCCTCCAGCGCCAGCATCTGCGCCACGTTTTCCTTAGGGGATGCGCCCCGGGCTCTTGCCTTTCTCCGGGATAACTCCCTTCTGCAGGAGGAACAGGATCTCTGCATTATCAGAAGATCCATCGCCGCCGCCGGCCATTCCCGGAACTTTATCAATGACTATGCTGTCAGCGTGAAGATGCTGAAGGAGCTGGCCCCCTTCCTGTTGAACATTCACGGGCAGAATGACGGCCAGCAGATGCTGAAATCAGACCGCCAGATGGCGTTTCTGGATGCCTTCTCCGGTCTGGGCCCGGATGTCAGCGAGGTAGGCTCCCTTTATCATACGTTTAAGGACGGCAAAAACCGCCTTATCGATCTGGCCCGGCAGCAGGATGAAAACCTGGCCGAATACAAGCTTACCCACTATCAGATCGCGGAACTGGAAAAGTTCAACCCGGCGGAAAACGAGTTCACCGAGATCTCCAACGAATATGACCGGCTCAGCAATGTCAAGGTTATCGGGGACGGAGCTCAGGCAGCCCTGTCCTCTCTGAACGACGACGATGACGGCATAGTTTCCCGGATGGGCACTCTTTCCGCTCAGCTGGAAGGTCTGGCCGCCATCGATAAATCCCTGCGGCCCCTGTACGACAGTCTGGAATCCGCCCGGCTGACCATTGAGGATGTCTCCGAGCAGCTTTCAGACTACAGCGGCTCCCTGGAAATGGATCCGGCCCGCATCAGCGTGATCAATGACCGGCTGGCTCAGTATGCCGACTATGCCCGAAAGTACGGCGTAAAGCCCGAGGAACTCACCGGGGTACTGAAATCCCTGCATGAAAAGGCCGAGGGCTTTTCCTCCATCAAGGAGCAGATCGAGGAATGCAAGGCCGCGGTGATCCAGGCAAAGGAAAACTTTCTCCAAAAATCCCGGGAGCTCAGTCAGAAGCGCCGGGAAAAGGCCCCGTTATTTGCCGGGGAGGTGACCAGAATGCTCCGGGAGCTTTCCATGCCGGATGCGGAATTTCAGGTTGCGTTCCGGGAGGGAGAAAACATTTCCGAAAACGGCATTGACGTTATTGACTTCATGTTTTCCGCCAACAAGGGACTGGCCCCCGGTCTTAT
>NZ_JBGVBR010000161.1:0-2723 GCF_045225735.1 Succinimonas sp.
GGCCTGAGACATGTTCTTGGCTCCTCCGAGACCGTTCTCCGAAACTATCCCCATGCCGTTACAGCCCGCGCCGTCATTGAGAGAACACCCTTTCTCAAAAGCGGATCTGGCCTTCGCAAAATCCCGGGGCGCTCCGGAACCCCTGAGATAAGCTTCCCCCAGCTTAAAGCAGTCATTCCCCTTGCCGGCGGAGCATCCCCTGGCAAAGTCATCCGGCGATCCTGCGGCATATGCGGACAACGAAAAAGCGAGCCCTGCTGCCAGAGAAAGTCCGGCCCCCCAGAAATTAAAGCGTGTTTTGTTCATCTTGCTCAGATCCTGAATATCCTGACTGGAAGAAAGGGCTTCGGGCCTGTCCAAAAACATAGCCCCGGAAACGCCTTTCCTCCTTAAAAACTGCCTGTGCAGCGAGCCCTGCTGATAAGGCCTTTCCTTCTGACACTGATATCGCTTTTGCGGCCAAAAGTTCTGTTAGCTGTTCCGGGTCATCAGCCAAACCATCATTTCGGTTATCATTCCGGTTATCCATTCCAGGCTGAGACCCTGTTATCAGTCCAGACTGCCGTCCCGGGGCATCATTCCTGTGATCCGCCCTGCTGTCTGTCAGAAAACGGTTTTATAAAATGGTAAAGCCATTCTCCCTCCCGGAGCAAACCTATGCGTTGTTTTCTGCCTCAAAACTCGATCTGCCCCTGCTTTCCCGCTTAAGCAAATGCCCCTGAACTCTTCCTGGGGATAACCTGCCCGGGAGGATCCCCGAAAATCCTTCCTGTGGATAACTCCCCCGGAACTATTTTCCGCGGCAGTTATCCCCATTTGTTCCCGTTGCCAGAGATCCCTGAGAGTTTTCCCCGGGGCTGTCCCTGTCCTCCGGGCTTCCTGAGATCCTTCCCCGCCCTCTTAAAAACAGCTACCATATCCGGAGAGACAATATCCTGAATACCGCCCCGTTTTTCTGAAAAGCCGCTAGCCGCCTTTTCTTAGCTTTCTGTCCTTCGCTTCCCGTCCTCTGTTTCCCGACCTCCGCTTTCTGCGCTTAGCTTCCTGTGTTCCGCTTCCGGTTCTCCCGCTGCCCGGCTTCTCAGTTCCCCGCAGCAGAAAGGAATTAAACCCGAAAAAGGAAACTGGTTAAGGCAGTTTAAATTGCTTCCGCGGCTTCCCTTGCTTCCGCCGCCTGACGCCCCGCCCGGCCGCCGCCTCCTTCCGGAAAACTCCGCAGCAGGCCTGCTCCGGAGAAGACCGCAAGTCCCCGGAGAAGACGCGGAAAGGCTTGGGAGACATATATTCCGGGCGCTTCTGAAAGCATCATCCCGGACGGAAAATGCTCTTATCTGAACAATTCAGGGACAGGGAAACAGTTTCAGGAATGGTTAAAAAACAAGGCTTTGTCACCATTTTTATGAAATCGTTTTTATCCCTGAGCCAAAAAATAATTTGAAACCGGACTAAATTTCCGGCTGATAAACTGGCGCTTAATACTATCCTGCTGTATACTGTCAGGGCGGTATCTCTGCGGGTTTTCCCGCAGATCCGGAGCCGGGGAAATTACAGCGCCGGGGGTTAATAATAATAAAAATACCAAGCAAAGTTTAAGAAGTCCCCCCGCTGCTTTCCTCCCCGCCGGAGCCAGTCATTAAGGCATACTGCAAACAGCATAGGATTGAAGACATTTGAACGTGGTAATGCTTTACTGCGTATGCGGAATGCTTTGAGAAGCTCCCGATCCCGCGTCCGTTTCATGCCGGGATCTCTCAATAATTATTAAACCCTGCAGGCTGCCTCAGAAGCTTTCTTTTCCGCCGGAGATTAGCTGATTCACTTATACCCGATCTTCGTTACGCTTACACTCTCATTTTCTCTTTGTCATCAAGCCTGATCCCTGAAAACCTTATGCAAGTTCCCCCGGGAACCCGGCCGCCCGTTACGGTTCAGCCCTGACAGCGCGGCATATGAAGCAGCGGAGGATCATATGGACGGACACACAGTGAGGCACATCAGAGAGCTCCTTAAAATGAATCAGGAGGAGTTTGCCTATGCCCTGGGCTACAGCAAAAGCCATCTTTCTCTGGTAGAAAACGACAAGCACCCCATTACCATAAGATTTATGTCCCGGATGCTTTTTGTGATCCGGGGGGAAACGTTTTTCGATAACTGCAGCCAGGAACTCCGGGATGCGGAAAAGGCCATCGCGGATATGGTGCGAAAGTAGCGGCAGGACAAAGGCAAGAAGCGGCGCGGCCTCGTGAGAGAGAAGATGACTCTCTCACGGCATGCTCTTTTATCCTCTCTTCCGCCTTCATATTCAGGATGCCGGCAGGAGCAATCACATTAAGTTAAGCCGCTGAGCCGCCGAAAGCCGTCATCTCCCGCATCAGGAATGACATAAAGCTGATTGGCCGTCTCGGCGCGTTCCATCCTTCCCGGCCACAACGCAAAAAATAAGCGGTGATACCTTGCCTGAAGCCATTTCTCACCGTTTTTGCGATCAGCTTATAGTGTGTTACAGCTGCGGCGCCGCTCTCCCGTCAGGGACGCTGCATAGTAAGGAGATCCCTTTAACCGCAGGAATTTATCCGCCCGCTAAGAATGAGCCGGAACAGAGGAAGCCTGAGATTTTGCCTCTTCCGAAAGAGGGGCAGGCTGTTCCTTCATAAGCTTCCGCACATAATCCGGGGTTACCTGAAAATTTTCAGCAACAAAATCCACGACGTATTCATCAGATT